>JABFRE010000140.1 GCA_013141325.1 Novosphingobium sp. | reverse complement strand
GGCGAGGCGGAGGCGACGATCCGCGCCGTGGCATAGGTTCCCGTCAAGTAGACGAAGATCGAGAAGCCGTTGCGGAACAGCGGATAGATCGCCTGACCCGCAGCCAGGCCCGACGCCAGCCCGGTCACCAGAAACAGGATCGAGCAGAACATGAACAGCCCGAGCCCCTGGATACGCATCACCCGGCCGCTGTCGCCCGTCACGAACAGGCTGAAGGCCAGCAGGTAGACTGCGGCGAACACCGCCTGGATCGCCAACCCCTGCCCTTCACCGCTGGCGCGAAAATCGAACATCCAGGCACCCAGCATGAGCGCGTAGGAGCGCAGCGGCACGCGCGCCGCCTCGGCGGTGAACGAGGCCAGAAAAGGAGTGTGCCGTGGCTTCGCGGCAGCAGTGGTCATGGTCTGTCGATCCCGTCGGAGCCGAGGTGGGCCCGGTCTTCCGCAATTCCTTGTGCCCCGCCTAGCACGACGCTGCGCGCAATGGCCAGACGGAGCGCGGCGGTGTTCACGCAGTGCCTGCGCAGTTGGCCTCGACCAGCACCGCTTCGGCGAAACGGGCATGGTCCGTAGCGGCCGGTTCCTGCCCCGGATAGATGAACAGCTCGACCGCGTCGGCAAAGCGCTCGCTGTCGGCCAGCCAGGCCCGCTCACGCGAGTGCTGGACCATGGCTTGCCAGCGCGCCGCGTCCCCGGCGATGAAGGCGAAGGATCGGGCAATGCTCTCAACCGAGTGGGACTGAACCACGCACCCATTCTGGAGATTGCGCACAAGGGCCTCGCGCGCGCCTACCTCGAAGCTGGTTAGCACCGGCAGGCCCACCGCCAGCGCTTCGTTGATCACCAGCCCCCATTGCTCCTCGTCGCTGACCAGCACCAGCGCCAGACCCTGGGCGAGCGTGGCCGAGACCTCATTCGATGGCAGGAATCCGGTGAAGTCGACCAGGCCGGCAATCCCAAGCTGCTCGCACTGGGCCCGCAGGGCTTCGCCCAGCGGTCCGTCGCCGGCCATGGTCAACCGCCGGGCCTGTTTCCCAGCGGCGTGGGCATAGTGGGCATAGGCCTCCAGCATGGTTTCGATGTTCTTCTTGGCTACGAAACGACCGACATAGACGAAGCCGCGGTCGGCGAAGGGGCGGTCGATGTTGCCCCCCGCTTCGGCTGCCTGACGCCGCACCCGGGCCATGCTGACCGTGTTGTAGCCCGGCAGCACCCGGCGGGCCCGAAAACCGAGATAGCGGACATAGTCAAACTGCCGGCCGCCTCCGACGATCGCGCCAGAGAAGCACGAGAGCAGCTGCGCCTTGAACCATTCCTTCACGGCCGACCGCGGGTGATCGTCGAACTTGGACGCGGTCATCATCACCACCTGCTTGCCCATCAGCCGCAGGATCAGGGCGATCAGGATGATGTCGGGTTTGCTGTAGGCAACCCCGACGAACACCGCATCGCAGCGCGCCAGTTCGCGCAGCTGCCCCCAAAACCGGCGAAAGAACGGCAGACGTTCGTAGGCCTGGCCGGGAAAAATCTGCCGCTTCACGGTGTTCTCGACCGCGCCCGATGGCTCCCAGGCATAGGTGGTGGAGGTGGAGGCAACCTCGATCGCCACCACCTCCACCCGGTCGCACAGCCGCCGTCCGACGGCTTCAAGCCGATCGACATGATAGGCCGAAAATTGCGTCCAGATCAGACCGATCCGCGGCCTGCGTCCATTCGCGCCGCGGCTCACGCCAACTCCAGCGCGGCGCTGAGCGCCTGCACGGTCCCGGCCGCTTCTTCCGCGTTCGGGAACAGGATCAGCTCGACCGCATCGGCCAGCCGCTCGCAATCACCGAGCCAGGCCATGGCGTGCGACTTCGCCACCATGTCCCGCCAGACACCCTCGTTGCGGCACAATTCCAGCATCGCCGCCGCCATCGTTTCGGGCGAGCGCGGCCCCACCGTAAAGCCATTCACCAGATTGCGGACCAGCAAATCGCGCGCGCCGACCGGATGCGAGACGATCACCGGCAGACCCACTGCCAAGGCTTCGTTGACCACCAGCCCCCACTGCTCGACCGTGCTGACCAGCAGCAGAGCTAGGCTGTCGGCCAGCAATCCGCTGACCTCGGTGCTGGTCCGGAATCCCAGAAAATCAACGCTGCCAGCCACGCCCAGCTGCTCGGCGCGGCGGCGCAGCTGCGATTCGAGCGGCCCGGCACCGACCAGTTGAAGCCGCCGTGCCCCGGCGCCCGCCGCAGCGACGTAAAGCGCATAGCCTTCCAGCAGGCGTTCCAGATTCTTCTTCTCGATGAAGCGGCCAACATAAGTGAACGGACGATCGGCGAAGGGCAGGCCTTCGGGTGCCAGCGGCCGCGCCGCCTGCGCCCGGATCCGCTCCACGCTGACTCCGTCATAACCGGGCAGCACCCTGCGGCGGCGGAAGCCCAGCAGCCGGACATAGCTGAACTGGCGCTTACCCGCGACGATCGCAGCGCTGTAGGGCAGCAGTACTGCCAGCTTGAACAATTCGAACCAGGCCCGGCGCGGTTTGTCGTCGAATTTCGAATCGGTCATCATCACGACGGTCACGCCGGTCAGGCGCAGCAGCCAGGCGAGCGCAATGATGTCCGGTTCGTTGTAGCCGACCCCGAAGAACACCGCCCGGCACTGTCTGAGCACCCGGAACTGGGCAGCAAAACGCCGCCAGAGCGAGACGGCTTCAACCTGTTGGCCGGGGAACAGCGTGATCTTGTGCGCGCCGGGGACCGGTCCGGATGGTTCCCAGGCATAGACCTGCGAGGCCGTGGCCAGTTCAACCGCGATCACCTCTGCCCGGCCCGCCAGCCGACGCGCCACCGCGCCGCAGCGATCGACGTGGTAATCGGTGAACTGGGCCCAGACCAGAGCGATCCGGGGCAGTCGCGGCTCAGACTTCAACTCGCTATCCCCGGCACCATGCGATTCCTTACGTGCCGGGGATAGCGGCTGGCGGGAAGGAAACAAGGCTGCCTGCCCGTCCGCTGCGCTGCACGCGCCGATCAGAAGGTACCGGCGCCCAGAATCCGCCAGGCGCCGTGGTACCGGTAGCGGACGTAGCCGTTGGTGCTGGCCGCGAAGGAATAGCTGTTGCCGCTCACCGGGTCAGTGACCGCCAGGGTAAAGGCTCCGGGGACCGCCGCCTTGCGGACAATGTGGAACTCCATCCCGGCGTAGAGGCCGGTATTGGGCAAGGTGATCGCCCGGGCTGCGGTCAGCGTGACGCTAACGTACTGGTACATGTCGGAGGCCGCCGTCAACACCACGGAAGCATCCCCGACATCGGTGACGAAATCCTGCTGGCGCTTGTCGGCATCGAATTTGGGCAGCGGAACATTCCCAAGATAGGTGCGCAGCCGGTCGGTGAAGTTGTTGAACAGGACCACATCGGCAACGAAGGGGATTGTCGCCGCGACATAGGCGATTGCCGTGCCCGCAGTCATCGCCGAGGAACAGCTCAACCCGAAGATAGACAGCGAACCGTTGCTGCTGGAAACGAACCGCGGCGTTCCGCCCGAACCGAGCAGCCCGTTGCACGAGCAGCTGACCACCCGCACGTTGCACTGCGAGAAGTTCCACAGCGCCCCGGTCATCGCCGCTCCGGCGTTGTAGTTCTCGGTCTTGCAGCCGATTATTGTCAACGCGGTGGTGGTCGACGTATCGATCAGCGTAGTCGGCGCCGTGCCGTTGAGGAACTCCAGGTTCTTGTAAGTGACATTGTCGCCTGACGAGACCCGGATCGGCGCTTCCGCCGCGCTTCCCGCATCGATCAGGCAGTTTTCGATGGCAATGTTGGGCTGACCGATCGCGGGGGACGGTACGGCATAGAGCGCCGCCCCGGTCATCGATCCACCGAACGAGCAGTCGCTGATCCGGATCCCCCAGATTCCCGGGCTGTTGACCGCGTCGGCAGCGATGGCGCGAAATCCGTTGGCGAAAGTGCAGCGGCGCACCTGCCAGTTGAACAGCGTCTGCCCTGCCGTGCCGGTGCCCATCCTGATGGCGATGGCATTGGTGTTGGTCGCGGGCTGCGCGGCGGCCCACGTGAAGCCGACATCGCTGACCTCCCACGAGTGGGTCAGATTGCTCTCCAGCGAAAGGATCGGCGTGTTCGCGGTGGCTTGGCGCAGCAGGGTTCCGGCGCGCGACTGTCCGCGGATCCGCCAGCCGATCGAAAAGGGCACCACCAGCTTGG
The DNA here is from genome assembly GCA_013141325.1 of Novosphingobium sp. Lineage (GTDB taxonomy): Bacteria > Pseudomonadota > Alphaproteobacteria > Sphingomonadales > Sphingomonadaceae > Novosphingobium. The sequence continues at coordinate 4,263 of JABFRE010000140.1, read as the reverse complement.
CGGTCAGCTTGTAGATTCCGTCGGGGAAGTAGAGCGTTCCGCCACTGGTGGTCAGCGTTGCAGTGATCGCAGCCTGGATGGCAGCGGTATCATCGGCCACGCCGTCACCGATCGCCCCGAAATCCTTGACCGAGGCCGTCTCGCGGACCTTGTCCTGCACGGTGCGGGCCACCGCGCTGGCGGCCCCGGCGCGGTAGCCGATCAGCGATGCACCCTGCCCGTTGCCGGTTGCCGCAAGCGCGGTGGTTGAGGCGGCCTGTTTCGCGAGGCCGCGCGCGATCGGGTCCAGGCTCATTGGGCCAGCCGATAGGCCAGAGTGCCTGACGCGAGCGTAACATCGAGGTAGAGCGTTGCGGCGGCATCGCTTTCTTCCCAGACCGCTTCGCAGCAGTTGGCGGCGTATTGCCCCCAGACCAGACCCCCGGCGGTCAACGGCTGACGGGTGGTCCCGCCATCGGTGGAGCGGACGAGCTTCACGGTGCCGGTCCAGGTTCCGGCCAGCGAGAGGATCACCGCGCGACCCGGCGCCGGGACATAGGGGCCGAGCAGACCGCTGACCGACGCCGATCCGGCCAGCGGCGTGGCGGCAGGCTGGCCGAAACTGACCGGCAAGGGATTGGACGTGCTGACCACGACGGCGGAACCATCGGTATCGGCATAGGCCGCGGCGTGGCTCGCCACGTATGTGGACGGCGTCTGGATCGGAGTGGTGGACATGAAGGCTCCTCGGGGAATCGATGGAACCGCGCAACTAACCTATTTGGTTATGTGTAGGAAAAATATTTTTCAATATGGTCATAATACTGCATCCGAATTCCGCTGGAATATCGGACGACATCGGCTAAGCAGCGGCGATGCAGGTTGCAGTCTTCCATCCCGGTACCCAGCACAGCTGGCAGACGGCCCTGGCGCTGCAACAGCTTGATCGGCTGGCCTGGTATGCCACCTCGATCTTCTACGATCCGGCCCGCTTCCCCTACCGGCTTGAGCGCTATGTTCCGGCCCCGCTGGCGCGGCGGATGCACGCCGAATTCCGCCGCTTCAGCCATCCCGGGCTCGATCCGTCGCGGGTCCGTACCACCGGCCTTGCCGAATGGTTCGAACGGATCGCCGCGCGGGCAGGGCTGAGCGGACTGGCCAAGCGGATCGACCGCTATGGCAACCGCCGGTTCGGCCGTTCGCTGGCCGCGGCGATCGGATCGGATGATCGCTTTGCGCTGTGGGGGTATAGCAGCAGCTCGCTCGACGCATTCGAACTGGCCAAGCGCCACGGGCGGCGCTGCATTCTGGATCGGACCAACGGTGATTTCGGCATCTACAATGATCGGATGCACGCGGTGCGCGAAGCCTATCCCGATTGGTTCCTGCCCAGCGAACGCGCCGTTCCCGAAGCCACTATCGCCGCCGACAGACGCGAGTACGAACTGGCCGACGCGATCCTGGTCGGCAGCCCGTTTGCCGCCGAAACCCTGCGCAGCGCGGTGCCCGGTCCCGCGCTCGATGCCAAGCTCAGGGTGCTCAACTATTGTTTCGACGAGGCCTTGTTCGCCGGCGTCGCCCCGCCCGCCCCCGTCAGCCGCACCGGCCCGGTGCGGTTCCTGTTTCTGGGCCTGGCGATCCCGCGCAAGGGGATCCATCATGTGCTGGAGGCCGTCTCCCGGATTCCGCGCAGCCAGGCGAGCCTGACTATCGTCGGCGAGCTTGGCGTGCCGGAGGCCGCCTTCACCCCCTATGCCGACCGGGTGGACTATCGCCGCACCGTGGCCCGGGCCGACGTTCCCGCGATCATGGCGGCTCACGATGTGCTGCTGCTGCCCAGCTATTTCGAGGGCGCAGGGATCGTGCTCTACGAGGCGCTGGCCGCCGGCTGCGCGCTGATCCAGTCGCGCAATTGCGCTCTGGCGGTGACTCCCGACACCGGGATCCTGCTCGACTCGGTCAGCACCGATGCGCTGCACGCCGCTATGATGACCGCGATCGACGCGCGCGACCGGCTCGACCATTGGCGCAGCCAGGCCCAGGCCGAAGCAAGGGGCTACAGTTTTGGGCAATACCGCGCTAACATCGCCCAACTGCTTGAAGATCTGGGGATCTAGGGGGGCCGTCGGTGCCACAATTCGTCCATTTCGTCAGCGCCCTGTTGCTGACCTACTTCGCCAGCCGGATGACTCGCCGCCTGCCCGCCTTTCGCCACGGCAGCGGCCTGATCGGTGCCCACGCACTGGCACTGGCCCTGGTGCTGGCGGGGCTGGCGCTGTTTCGCTGGCCCGCTCTGCTGCCGTCGGCCCAATCGCTGGGGCTGCTGGGGTTTGGCCAGGCGGTATGGCTGGTGATGGACGGCTTGCGCGCCCGCTACATCCGGCGGCGGCGCAGCGAATAGAGGTTCAGGGCAGTGCGCGGTGGAGTGCCAGCCACATGAGATCCGATTGGCCGTGCACCGGACTGCGGGCGATTTCCGTCACCGCCGCTTCGTTCAGGCGCAGCTGCAGACCGGCGGCGCTGTATTCCAGCACCACATCGCTGCCCTGCGTACGGCGGCTGTCCGGCGTTCCGAGCGGGCGCTGGAGTTCGCCTTCGGGCATGCCGATCCGGATGCCGTAGGCATCGGCGCAGCGCTGGATCGCATCGGGGCTCTGGCGGCAGGCTGCCCGCTGCAGCCGCCCCCCGTTATCGAATTCAACCGTGTAGGTTGCCCCGTCCCTGATCAGCGCGAGGCGGCGCGGCCGCGCTCCGGCAGGCGGCGGAACCGCGCCCAGATTGCGCGCCTCGGTTTCGGTCATGCCGAACAGGAACGGCCCATAACCGGGCGCCTCGCGCCCCAGGGCCACGGTCTGGGTCAGCCCGATCGCCCCGGCTCCGCAGGCCATGGCCGCGAACAATCCGGACCCGAACCGGCGGTTGTTTTCGCGCTGGACGCGGCCGCTGCCCGACGAGCTTGACCCGCTCCGTCTGCGACGGCGGCGCACTCTCTCACCATTGCTTTCCACACCGGTTGCCCCTGTGCAGTCGGTTGAACAGCGCCAAGCCTTTCAGAATTCTTGCAATTGCACAAGGATTGTCAGGCGTCTGCCGCAGGACCCGGCTGTTCGACCCCCAGCGCCGCCGCCAGCCGGCGCAGGCTTTCCGCGCCGTGCCGCAGCGCCCGTGCGCGTGCCGCGCCGGGATCGAGCGGCGGGGGAAGCGCAGCCAGCACCGCGGTTTGTACCGGATCGCCCAGTGCCACGCAGGGATGCCCTTCGGCCCGGCACAGCCGCTCGATCAACGAACCCGAGCGCACCGCGACGGGAATGCCGAGCTGCATTGCCCGGCCAAGAATCCCCGAAGCCTGATCGTAGTCCGGCGCATAGACGCACCAGACCAGATCGGCAGCGGCGTAAAAATCGAGCAGCTCTGCATCGCTGATCAGACGGTCCAGCCCGAACCCGCCCGCTGCCGAAAAGGCCTTCGCGGCAGCAGCCAGCGCAGGATCGACCATGCCGCCATAGGCGAACAGCATGGTCTGGCGCAGCTCTGCGCTGCCGGTCCACGCCTGGACGAACTGATCGAAGCCCTTTCCCCGGTCCTGTCGCCCCACCGCAACGCACAGCGCCCGGCCGTCGGCCCGCGCGCGCAGACTGTCGGCCAGGGCGCCGCCTGCACCTGCCGGCTCGGGCTGGTCCGCCTGGACGAGATCCCACAGCTGAAGATCGTAGATCCAGTCGTTGGCGATCCGCGCGAAGCCGGGCTCCAGCGCAAAGGGCAAGATCGTCAGCGTCGACACCCCCGGCAGACGCCGTAGCGCCGCCAGCACGCTGCGTTTCGTCCGCATCCGCAGCCCCCGGCCTTCCAGCGCCGGGCGCGGCCGGAACAGGAACCCGACCGTGCGCCGCCCGATCAGCGCGCCGACCAGACAGGCGAGGGCATAGCGCGCCAGCGATTCTTCGATCATCGGTACCAATACCGATCGGCGGCTGAAAAGCGCGGTAGGCCCGTAACGCAAAACCTGTGCGGGAAACAGACGGCACAGCATAGCTAAATAGGGGCCGCGATGCCCATCGCCGTCCAAACTGAGATCGAGGATCGTGATTTGCGGCGCGGTCATCGGCGAGCTCCGGCGAGCCCGGCGAGCCACTGGCGCAGATCGCCCAGATGGCGCAGCAGCGCGCCCAGCCCGGCGCGCAGGTCCGCCAGCGGCGGCACGATCCGGAAGCGCAGCAGCCGCGCGCTGACCGTCAGCTGGACCGCAGCCGACAGGGCATAGGCTCCGACGAACACACCCAGAAC
>JABFRE010000158.1 GCA_013141325.1 Novosphingobium sp. | reverse complement strand
CCCTCGCGCCCGCTCCCGTGGTGCAGCAAGCCGTCGCGCCTGCCGTGACATTGCTGACCGCCGCCATCCTTCCGGCCCAACCGGTCGCGGCTACTCTGAAGATCCGCCCCGGTCGCACGGTCGAAGTGGTCAGCGGCCTGGCCAAGCCCAGCCCGACCATGGCCGCGCCCGAGGTGCCCGTGCCTGGCAGCACGCCAACGCTGCTACAGGCCCCGGTCACAATTGGCGACCCGGCGCCAACCCAAGCCTCTGCCCCTAGCATCGCATCGAGCGAACCTGCCGCGCGTCCGCACGACTTTGCCGCGCTGGTCGACCGGCTGGCCGCCGCCCGCGAGGCCACGCAGCCACAGGCGGTGTCGGTCGCGGTGGCGCACCGGGAATTCGGCCCGGTGCGGTTGCAGTTCCGGAACGAGGACGGCGCGCTGAGCGTGGCACTGGCCAGCGCCGATCCCGACTTCGCCCGCGCGGTGGCCGCCGCTCCGCCGGTCCAGGCACCAGCTCCCAGCGAAGCGAGCAGCTCTCAGCCTGGTCCGCGCAGCACCGACAGCAGCAGTTCCGGTCAGTCACGCGGCGGCACCAACACCGCCGCGCGCGACGACCGCACGCCGCAGGGTAACCCGTCTCCCACCCGCGCACCGCGCCGCGATGGCGGCCGCCAACAGGGTATTTTCGCCTGATTTCAATTAGTTTCAAGGGGTATCTCGGATGAATGACAAGAAGGAAAAGGAGCCCAAGCCCAAGAAGGGCAAGGGTCTGCTGGTCAAGGTTGCAATCGCCCTGGTGCTGGTCGGCACCGGGGGTGGAGGAACCTTTGCCCTGGTGAAGAGCGGCATGATCGGCGGCGGCGGCGAAGGCCACGCCAAGAAGAAGGAGGACAATTCCCCCAAGCTGATCAAGAAGGGCGAGGAAGATCCTTACGCCCCCAAGTCCGAGGGCAAGGAAGGCGAAGGCGAAAGCGCGGGTACCGAGGTCGAAGGCGAAGGCGGCAGCGAATACCGCACCGCCTATTACAACTTCACCGAGGATTTCACTTCCAACCTCAAGCATTCCAGCGCGCTGGTGCAGATCAATCTGGCCTGCTCGACCCGCCGCGACGGACGGGTGCTGCTGTGGCTCAAGAAGCACGAACTGGCGATCCGCAGCGCGATCCTGGTGGTGCTGGCCGACACGCCCGAGGAAGACGCCTTCTCGCCCGAGGGCAAGGAAAGGCTGGGTAAACGGCTGACCGGCGTGATCAACGCGGTTCTGACCGAGACCGAGGGTTTCGGCGGGGTCGACGAGGTCTATTTCAAGAGCTTTCTGGTCCAGTGAAGCCCCAGCACACCTTCACCGCCGCGCGCGCCGCCGCGCAGCACTGCCCCGAGCTGCTGCGCCGCGGCCCCGAACCGGCCGAGCTGATCCCGCAGCTGACCCGGCTGGGCGAACGGCTGGCCAAGGCGCTGCCGATGGCGCTGGCCGCGCTGTGCGGCGGCGACGCGCCGACCGTAACCGCGCTGCCCCCGCGCGAGACCAGCGAGAGTGAGCTGGCCGAGCAGATCGGCCCGCTCGCCGCCAATGCCCTGCTGTCCTCGGGCGTGCCAGGGGTGACCCTGCTCGCCTCGGTCGAGGGCAAGGCCCTGCTGCGGCTGGTCGATCGGGCCTTTGGCGGGACCGGTGAGCCGCCCGCCCGCCTGCCCGACGCGTTCCCGCTCTCGGCCGAGCTGATGATCCAGCGGATTGAAACGCTGGTGGCGCGCTGCCTGGCGGCGGCGCTGGGCCATGCCGACGAGACTGAACTTCAGGTGCTGCGCCGCGACAGCCGCTTTGCCGAACTGGCTCCCTTCCCGGCCGGGATCCGCCTGATCGCCCTGCCGGTCGAGGTGATGGAGGGTATGCGCGCACCCTGGACGCTGACCCTGGCCCTGCCGCTGGCGATGCTGCCCAAGCTGCTGGGCCAGGGCGACGGTAGCGGCGCGGCGCGGACCCTGCGGCCGGCCAACCCGGCCCGCGAACCCTTTTCCGAACTACCGCTGCCGCTGAGCGCGCGCCTGGTCGACATAGCGGTGTCGCTGCACGCCGTCTCGGCGCTGGAGGTCGGCGCGGTGCTGCCGGTTGCGGTGGCGCGGGCGGTGCCGCTGCGGATCGGCGAGCGGATCGTCGCGCACGGCACGGTCGGCGCGCAGGACGACCGGATCGCGCTCAAACTCACCCAGATTGCCTGACTTTTGCCTTTCCGAAGGGACCATCCATGACCATCCACACCCGCGGCTTCGATCTTCTGAGGGAAGTCGACGTGCGCCTTTCGGTCGAGCTCGGCCGCACCGACATGAAACTGAAGGACGTGCTCGCACTGGGCGAGGACAGCGTGGTGATGCTCGACCGGTTGACCGACGAGCTGCTCGACGTCCACGTCAACGGCACGCTGATCGCGCGCGGCGAAATTGTCGCCCAGGGCGGGCGCTTCGGCCTGCGCATCGTCGAAATGGCCGGGCCGCAAGGCGCGCCGGACGAAGGAGCCGCCTGATGCTGTGGTATCTGGTCAAGCTGCTGGTGCTGCTGCCGCTGATCGGCGGCCTTGCCTGGGGCAGCCTCAAACTGGCGCAAAAGGCGCAAGCCCGCCTGGGCGTGCAACCCGGCAGTGCCCGCAGCGTGCGGGTGATCGAAACCACCATGCTGTCCCCCACGCTCAAGCTCGCGGTGATCGAATTTCACGGGCGCGAGATTCTGGTCTCGGCCTCGCGCCAGGGGTTGACCCGGCTGGCCGAAGCGCCCGCCCGGGAGGTGGGAGAGTGAGGCGGCTCCTCGCGCTCCCGGCGCTGCTCGCTCCCACTGCCGTCCAGGCCCAGACCGCCATCCCCGGCGCGCTCGACCGCGCGTTCGGGGCGGTGGGCGGGTCATCGGGCGGCGGGCTGTCGCTGTCGCTTCAGCTGCTGCTGATGATGGGGCTGCTGACGATCCTGCCCGGCCTGCTGCTGATGATGACCAGCTTCACCCGGATTCTGGTCGTGCTGTCGATCCTGCGCCAGGCGCTGGGCCTTCAGCAGAGCCCGCCCAACCAGGTGTTGATCGGGCTGTCGCTGTTTCTGTCGCTGTTTGTCATGGCCCCGACGCTCGACAAGGTGAAGGCCGAGGCGATCGCCCCCTATGCCGCCGGTACAATCAATGCCGAGCAGGCGATCGCCAACGGCGGCCAGGCCTTCCACGCCTTCATGATCCGCCAGACCCGCGATCACGATCTGGCGATGTTCGCCGAAATGGCAAAGGCCCCCAAATTCGCGCGGGCCGAGGACGTGCCGTTCTCGATCCTGCTGCCGGCGTTCGTAACCAGCGAGCTCAAGACGGCATTCCAGATCGGCTTCATGCTGTTCCTGCCGTTCCTGGTAATCGACCTTGTCGTCGCCTCGGTGCTGATGAGCCTGGGGATGATGATGATGAGCCCGACCATCGTCTCGCTGCCGTTCAAGCTGCTGCTGTTCGTGCTGGTCGATGGCTGGGCGCTGCTGATGGGCAGCCTGGCGGCGAGTTTCGGGTGATGGATGATCCCGCAACCCTGCTCTCGCTCGCCGACCGGATGCTGTGGGTCACCGCGCTGGTCGCGGCGCCCGTGCTGCTGGCCAGCCTGGCCGTAGGGCTGGTGGTCGGGGTAATCCAGGCCGCAACCTCGGTCAACGAGCAGACGCTGACTTTCGTTCCCAAGCTGGCGGTGATCGCACTGGTGCTGGTGCTGCTGGGCGGATCAATGCTGGGGCTGATCGGGGACTTCATGGAAGAGATCTTCGCCCAGATCGCAGGTCTGGCCCGGTGACCGCGCTGAGTTTCGGATTCGGCGCAGTCGAGGGCGAGCTGTGGCGGCTGATTTTCGTGATGACCCGGATCGGCGCCGCCCTGCTCGCCGCCCCGCTGTTCGGCGCGGCGAGCGTGCCGGTGCAGCTGCGAGTAGCGATCACCGGAGCCTTGGCAGTGCTGGTCTGTGCCTGGATCCCGGTCCCGACCCCGCCTGCGCTGCTGTCGCTGCCCGGACTGCTGATGCTTGCCGGTGAAGCGATGATCGGGCTGGCGCTGGGCTTCGTGCTGCAGCTTTCGTTCGCCGCACCGATCATGGCGGCAGAGCAGATCGGCGGGGCAATGGGGATGAGCATCGCCAGCACCGCCGATCCGATCAGCGGCGCCCATTCGCCTGCGCTGGGCCAGTATTTCACCGTCATGCTGACCGTGATATTCCTGGGGCTCGGCGCGCATCTGACCTGGCTGCGGCTGGTGATCGAAAGCTATACCGCCTTTCCGCCCGGCGGTGCCTGGTTCGCGCCCGAGCGGATCGCCGCGCTGACCGGCTTTGCCAGCCAGATGTTCGTCGCCGCCGTGGCGATTGCCCTGCCGGTGACTCTGGTGCTGCTGCTGGTCCAACTGCTGACCGGGGTGCTGAGCCGTTCCGCTCCGGCGCTCAACCTGTTCGCGCTGGGCCTGCCGGCCGGCGTTCTGGCCGGGATCGCCGCGCTGATCGTTGCCGCACCGCTCGCCGCCGAACAGTTTGCCGATCTGTCCGCCGAAGCCGTCACCCACGCCGCCGCGCTGGTAAGGCGATGAGCGGCGAAAAGACCTTTGCCCCGACCGAAAAGCGCCGGCGCGACGCCGCGCTGAAAGGCGATGTGCTGCGCAGCCGCGAGCTGGCCACGGCGGTGGCGATGCTGGTTGGCGCGGCCTGGCTGACACTGGCCGGGCCGTGGCTGTTTCAGCGGCTGGCCGCTGCGCTGCGCGCCGGGCTGACCTGGGACCGCGCATCGATCGACGCCTTTGCGCCCGGCCCGATGCTGATCGGTCTTGTCTGGGCGGTGCTGCCCCCGGTGCTGCTGCTGGCGGGCGGAGTAATGCTGGCGGTGGTGGTTTCGCAGATCGGACTGGCCGACGGGCGCTGGGTCGCTGCCAATCTGGCTCCCAAGGGTTCGCGGCTCAACCCCCTTTCCGGTCTCAAGCGGATGTTTGGCGCGGCGGGCTGGATCGAGGTCGGAAAGGGCACGCTCAAGGTTGGCCTGCTCGGCGCCCTGGCCTGGAGCTGGGGATCGGGCCGGCTGCTCGCGCTGCTGGCATTGGGCCGCGGGGCATCGCTGGGCGGACAATTGACGCTGGCCTGGCAGGCGGTCACCAGCCTGATGTTCATGCTGGCCGGCGGATTGGTCGCCATCGCCGTGATCGACTTTCCGATCCAGTGGCTGCGCCGGTTCCTGCGGCTGCGCATGAGCCAGCAGGAGGTGCGTGACGAGCACAAGGAAAGCGAAGGCGCGCCCGAGAAGAAGGCCGCGATCCGCCAGCGCCAGCGCCAGTACGCCAGCGGCGCCGTGGCCAAGGCGATGCGCGAGGCACAGTTCGTGCTGACCAACCCCACCCATTTCGCGATCGCGATGGCCTATGATCCGGCCAAGGCCGCCGCCCCGATCGTGCTGGCCAAGGGGCGCGGCGACAAGGCGGCGGCGATGAAACAGCTCGCCGCCGAATTCGGCGTCCCGACGATGGAGTACCCGGCGCTGGCCCGCTCGGTCTATTTCACCACCCGCGAGAACCAGGTCATCCGCGAAGAGCTCTACGCCGCAGTCGCGGCGGTGCTGGCCTTCGTGTTCTCGCTCAAGCGCGGCGAACGGCCCCAGGTTCCCCCGATCGAGGTGCCGGTGGCGCTGCGCTTCGATGCCGAAGGGCGGCTCGATCCCCGCGCGGCTTAACTTCGCGCTCCCGGTGCCGTCCTGCCGGACATGACCACCACTTCGGCAACCTCTTCGATCATCTCCAAGCTGGGGGCGGGCAGCGGCATCGACATGGCCGGGCTGGCCACCAGCCTGGCCGAAGCGCAGTTCGCCACCCGGATCGATCGCAATTCGGTGCGTTCCGAAACGGTCGAACGCCAGATTTCCGCTGCCTCGACTCTCAAGAGCCAGTTGCTCCAGCTGGTGAGCGGGATCGCCGACCGGGTTCGCACCGGCGATATGGCCGCCCAGCCCAGCGTCGCCAACCCGGCCGTGGCCAGCGCCAGCAAGGGCATACTGACAGGCAGTGGCACCTATACACTCGAAGTCAGCGCTCTGGCCAAGGCGCAGACGCTGACCAGCCCGGCCTATGCCAACGCCGCCGCCCCGACCGGTTCGGGCACGCTGACACTGCGCTTCGGCACTGTCGGCGCTGGCAGCTTCAGCGAAGATCCCGCCCACGCTGCGGCGACCATCACCGTGCCCAGCGGTGCGACCCTCAGCCAGGTCGCCGCCGCGATCAACTCTGCGGCCAGCGGGGTCACCGCCTATGTCGCAAGCGGTGCCGATGGCGCGCACCTGATGCTCAAGGGCAAGGACGGCGCAGCGAGCGGCTTCGTGCTCGAAGCCAGCGAGACGCCGGGCGAACCGGGCCTCGCAGCGCTGGCGTGGAGCCCCGCCGCCGCGCCCGAACGGCTGCTGGCGGGCGCCGCCAACGCCGCCTTCAAGCTCGACGGGCTGGCCATGACCAGCGCGACCAACACGCTCAACGATATTGCCCCGGGGCTCAATCTGATCGTCACCGGAACCAACCCCGGCGCGCCCACCACGATCCGCTTCAGCGATCCGGGCGCGAATGTCAGCGGCTTCATGACCGACCTGACCGCTGCGCTCAACGAGCTGGTGGCCGGGCTCAACCAGGACATCGCTCCGCAAGGCGGCGATCTGGCCCGCGATCCGGGCGCGCGGGCGCTGCGTAAGGCGCTGTCACAGCTGGCCGGAAGCAGCGTGATGCCCGGGGCCGCGCCGGGCGACCCGGCCACCTTGGCCGACCTTGGCCTTGCCACCAACCGCGACGGCACCTTTCGGCTCGACGCAACGCGGCTGTCCGCCACGCTCAAGGCGGCACCGACCGGGGTGGCGGCGATGTTCACCAACGGCATCCACGGGGTCCTTGCGACCTTCGACAAGCTGGGGCGCAGCGCGACGTCGGCTGGCGATCCCGGCTCGCTAAGCGGTTCGCTGGCGCGCTATGCCGCCCAGAAGCTGACGCTGAGCAATGAAAAGCTCACGCTGGCCGAAGCCCAGGACACGCTGCGGGCGCGGCTGGCATCGCGCTTTGCCGGGGTCGATGCGCGGGTCGGCGCCTCACGCTCGACCCTGACGTTCCTTCAGAACCAGATCGACGCGTGGAACGCGCAGAAGAACTGACATGCAGCTGCTCCGCTCCCCCCAGGAAGCCTACCGCCGGGTCGATTTCGAGGCCCGCGTCGCCGGGGCCGATCCGCGTCAGCTGGTGACGCTGTGCTTCGAGCAGTTCCATGCCGCGCTGGGCAGCGCGCTGTGGGCCCACCAGCGCAGCGACAACGCCCTCAAAAGCCAGTCGCTGACCCGCGCGCTATCCGCGCTTACCGCGCTTCAGCTGGGGGTCGATGCGCAGGCCCCGCTGGGGCCGGAGCTGCTCAGGCTTTATCAGGCGGCGCGGGCGTCGCTGCTCGACTGCGTGCTGAAATTCGATCCGCGCGCGGTGGCCAGGGTCCGCAGCGACTTCGCCGATATCGCCGGTGCACTGAACGATGCCTAAGCGGGGGCGGACATTGCTCCGTTCCGGAGCGAATTTCACCAGCCTTGACTGGGCAAAAGCGGCGACGAAGCGTGTCTATCGCTCCGGACCGGCGGCATGTCCGCGCGCCAGACGCGCCGCCCAGCACTATTGCCTAGGCATTAATCAGTAAGGTTAATTCCAATGGGGCACACCGACATCCTGATCCTTCTTGATGGCGATTTCCGTCGCCGGGCCGCAATTTCACACTGCCTGGCGGGGACCGGCATCCACGTCGAACCGTTCGAGGACCTGGGCGAGCTCAGTCGCAACTGGCCGCGCGACGGAGTGATCCTGGCCTACGACGAGGGCGACACGGTTCCGCGCCTGATCGAGCGGATGACCGAAGCCGGCAACTGGCTGCCGCTGATTGCCTTTGCCGAGGCGCCGGGCACCACCTGCGTGGTTCAGGCGGTGCTCCATGGGGCGATCGACTATCTGCAATGGCCGTTCGGGGAGAGCGAGGTCCGCTCGGCCCTGGCGGTCGCCGAGGAAAGCCGCGACGCGCTGGGCAGCGCCAAGCTGCGCGAGGCGATGGCGCGCAGCCGGATCCAGCGGCTGACCCCGCGCGAGCGCGAGGTGCTGGCCGGGGTGGCCGACGGCCTCTCCAACCGCCTGATCGGCGAACGGCTGGCGATCAGCCCGCGCACGGTCGAAATCCACCGCGCCAACATGCTCAACAAGATGGGCGCCAACCACACCTCCGAAGCGATCCGGATCGCGATCGAGGCCGCGCTGGTCGCCTGACACGTCCGCTCCTTCGCCCGGCGTCCCCATGCGACCCAATGCCGGTCGGGCGCAGCTGGCCCCTCCGTCCCCCGACGGAGGGGCCAGTTTGCGATGACAGCCTGGTCGCGTCAGTTCAGCCGCAGGCCCGCACCGGGTGCGGGGCGCAGGGCGCCATGGGCGGGATCGCTGCCCAGCCCGGCCAGCGCCGCCGCGAGCGCACCGAGCAGGGCGAGCGC
>JABFRE010000207.1 GCA_013141325.1 Novosphingobium sp. | reverse complement strand
AAAGCGGATGATGTCGACGCCGTTGACGTGGATGCCGTCGATTTCGGCTTCGAACTCCAGCATCACGCTGTCCCCATCGGCCACTTCGCGGACATAGCGGAAGCTGCCCGTTCCGAAGACCGATCCAGCCGCGCCGAGATAGGCCATCACCTTGGCCTTGCCGGCCTGCGGGGTGTGGACCACGGGCGAATGAAAAACGGCATCATCGGCCAGCATCGCCGCCAGAACCGTCGGGTCGCTGCCTCCGTCCATATAGGCGTGCCAGCGGGCAAGACCCGCATGTGTGCTCATGCCAGATGCTCCTGGAGGAAGGCTGCGGTGCGGCTGTCGGCCAAGGCGGCCCCCGCTTCGTCGCGGCGTGCGCCCAGTTCGGCGGCAAAGCCGTGGTCGAGCCCTGGATAGTCGTGCAGCGTCACGCGCGGGTGATCGTCCAGCCCGGCGTGGATCGCGGCCTGGGCTTCCGGCCCGACAAAGTGATCGGCGGTCGGGATATGCAGCATCAGCGGATTGGCGATCGCGTGGCTCTCGCCCAGCATCTGGTCGATCATCACCCCGTAGTAGCCGACCGAGGCATCGATATCGGTCCGCGTGGCGGCCATGTAGGCAAGTCGCCCGCCCAGGCAGTACCCTGCGCAGCCGACCTTGCCGACGCCCTGGGTGGAGCGCAGCCACTTGATCGCCGCCTCGATGTCGTAAACCCCGTCAGCGGGATCGTAGCGCTGGAAATAGCCGAAGGCCTCGTTGAGTTCCGCCTCGATATCGGGATCGAGCTCAACCCCAGGAGCAAAGCGCCAGAAGATATCGGGCGCAATGGCAAGATAGCCTTGCGCGGCCCAGCCATCGCACTTCTGGCGGATCCCCGGGTTGACGCCGAAAATCTCCGGAATCACGATGACGGCAGCTTTTGCCGGGCCTTGCGGACGGGCGACGTAGGCGGGGATCGTTCCGCTGCCATCGAGCGCGGGAATCCGGACGGTTTCGGTCATGGCGTGCTCCGTGGGTTCGGCTTTGCCCGACACAGTAAGCGTGGCGTGGACTTTGCCAAGGGCCTATGCCAGCAAGGGGCAGGGGAGACCGGGGTTTGCCCGAGGAGGAACCATGAAGATTCATCTCGAAGTCGATTGCACGCCGGAAGAAGCGCGCACTTTCCTCGGCCTGCCCGATGTCGGCAAGGCCAACGAGTTCTATGTCGATGCCATTGGCAAGGCGATGAAGGGTGCGGCCAACGTCGATCAGCTGCAGGAATTCGCCAAAGGCCTGGCGCCGATGGGTCAGATCGGAATGAAGCTGTTCCAGCAATTCGTCGAAGGTGGCACGGCCTTTGCCGGCGGTTCGGGCAAGAAGAAGTCCAAGGGCGACGAATGAGAGACGCCATCCCGGGTCCTGCCCGGGATGCTCACGAAAATGGCTGACACGATCTTCGCCTTGTCGAGCGGATCCCCGCCGGCCGCGATTGCGGTCGTCCGGATCAGCGGTGCTGAGGCCGGAGCGGCGCTGTCCGCTCTGGCCCGGCGACGGCTGCCGCCGCGCCGGGCGGTGACAGTCACGCTGCGTGACGGGACAGGGACCACGATCGACCGGGCGCTGGCGCTGTGGTTGCCGGGGCCGGGCACGGCCACCGGTGAAGATACGCTCGAACTGCACTGCCACGGCGGCCGGGCCGTGGTGGCGGCGGTGGACGCGGCTTTGGGCGCCGTGCCGGGGCTGCGCCGCGCCGAACCAGGCGAGTTTACCCGCCGCGCCTTCGCCAACGGCAGGATTGACCTGGCCGAGGCCGAAGGACTGGCCGACCTGCTCGCCGCCGAAACCGAACTGCAACGGCAATCGGCCCTTGCCATGGCCGGCGGTGCCTTTTCGCAGCAGGTTGCCGCGTGGCGCGAGCGGGTCTTGCAGCTTTCGGCTGCGGTGGAGGCCGTGCTCGATTTTGGCGACGAGGACGATGTCTCCGGACTGCCCGGCGATTTTTCCGGACTGCTGGCCGGGCTGGAGGACGAAATTCGGCAGTGGTTGGCGCGACCGCGGGCCGAAGCGCTGCGCGAAGGCTTCCGGGTGGTGCTGGCCGGTCCGCCGAATGCCGGAAAAAGCACTCTTTTCAATGCGTTAATAGGAAGAGAAGCCGCGATCACCGCGCCTACCGCGGGGACCACTCGTGACGTCCTGACCCACCCCGTCGCGCTGGCCGGCGTGCCGTTCCGGTTTGTCGACACCGCCGGGCTGCGCGAAGCGGCGGAGGACGCAATCGAGGCGATCGGAGTGGAGCGAGCATTGGCGGCGCTCGACACCGCAGACCTTGTCCTGTGGCTCGGTCCGGAAGGAGCGGGACCTGACGGGGCCTGGGAGATCGAGCCGCGCTGCGATGCGCCGGATCATCCGGCCAAGCACGCGGCGCGCCACCGGCTGTCGGCGCGGACCGGTGAGGGGATGGCAAGCCTTCGCGCCGAACTGATTGCAACCGCGCGCGCCGCTCTGCCGCGCCCCGGTGATGCCGCGCTCAATGCCCGCCAGCACCGGCTGATGGCTGACGCCGCCGAATCGCTGGGCGCGGCGGCCAGCTTGAGCGATACGCTGCTGATCGCGGAAAGCCTGCGGCTGGCGCGGGTCGCGTTCGATGCCTTGTTGGGGCGGACTGCGACCGAAGACATGCTGGACACTCTGTTCGGACGGTTCTGCATCGGCAAATAGTGTTTCACGTGAAACACTCCTCGGCTACAGCGCCGGGTAATGCATCAATTCGACATCATCGTGGTCGGCGGCGGGCACGCTGGCGTGGAAGCGGCGGCGGTCGCGGCGCGGATGGGCGCGCGCGTGGCGCTGGTCAGCTTCGCGCTCGACGCGATCGGGGCGATGAGCTGCAATCCGGCGATCGGCGGGCTGGGCAAGGGGCACCTGGTCCGCGAAGTGGATGCCTTCGACGGGATCATCGCCCGCGCCGCCGATGCTGGTGCCATCCATTACCGGATGCTCAACCGCTCGAAAGGCTCGGCAGTGCAGGGGCCGCGGGTTCAGGCCGATCGGATGCGCTTCAAGGCTGCGGTTCAACGCTTGCTCCGCGAGCAAGGCGATCTGACCCAGATCGAGGGCGAGGCTGCCGCGTTGCAGTTGCGGGCGGGCAGGGTCGCCGGGATCGAGCTGGCTGACGGCACCGTGATCGACAGCGCGGCAGTGGTGCTGTGCACGGGAACGTTCCTTGGTGGCGTGCTGTTCCGCGGCGAAGAGCGGACAGTTGGCGGGCGGATTGGCGAGGCTTCCGCCCAGCGGCTTGCGGACCAGATCCGCGACGCCGGCCTGCCGATGGCCCGGCTCAAGACTGGAACCCCGCCGCGTCTCGATGGTCGAACTATCGATTGGGCGCGGCTTGAGGAGCAAGCCAGCGATGCCGAGCCATGGTCGATGGCGGCACTGGGCCGCGGACGCGTGCTGCCGCAGGTGTTCTGTGCGATCACCCGCACCAATCCGCGCAGCCACGCGGTGATCCGTGCCAACCTGCACCGCTCGCCACTGTTTTCCGGCGCGATCGGGGCGTCGGGTCCGCGCTATTGTCCGTCGATCGAGGACAAGATCCATCGTTTCGCCGATCGCGATGGCCATCAGGTGTTCCTTGAGCCCGAAGGGCTCGACACGCCGCTGGTCTATCCCAACGGGATCAGCACCTCGCTGCCTGCCGATGTCCAGCTTGCCATGCTGCGGACAATGGAGGGTCTGGAACGGGTGGACATGGCCGTTCCGGGCTATGCGGTTGAATACGATCACATCGATCCGCGCGCGCTGCGTGCCGGTCTGGAACTGCGCGCTATCCCCGGACTCTATTGCGCGGGCCAGATCAACGGGACCACCGGGTATGAGGAAGCCGCAGCCCAGGGCCTGGTTGCCGGGATGCACGCGGCCGCTACGGTGCTCGGGCGCGAACCGGCGCCGCTTGACCGCGCCAACAGCTATATGGCGGTGATGGTCGACGACCTGACCCTGCACGGGGTGACCGAACCCTACCGGATGCTGACGGCGCGGGCCGAATACCGCCTGCGGCTCAGGGCCAACAATGCTTCAAGCCGGCTGACCCCTCTGGCCTTGGCGGCGGGGTGCGTAGGTGCGGAGCGCGCGGAGTGGTTCGCGCGCCGCGAGGCTCAGCGTTCGCAGCTGGACCATGCGCTGGACCGTTCGGTTACCAGCGCCATGCTGGCCGGAGCGGGTTTGCCGGTGCGTGCTGACACCGGGCGGCTACCGCTGCGCGAATGGTTGCGGTTCGCCGGGGTTGAGCTGTCGGCGCTGGCGCCGTGGTTGGGGGAGGGGCTGGCGGTTGAATCCGATCTCGCCGCGGAAATGGCAGAGGATGCCGCCTATGCACCCTACCTCGCCCGGCAGGAGGCGGAACTACGCGATCTGCGGGCCGGCGAGGGATTGCTGCTGGGGGATGCGTTTCCCTATGCCGCGATTCCCGGCCTGTCGCGCGAGATGGTGGAACGGCTCAGCCGCGCCCGCCCGACCACGCTGGCGGCGGCGGGACGGGTCCCGGGGATCACCCCGGCGGCGCTTGCTGCACTGCTGGTCCACGCGCGGCGGGTGGCGGGCGGGGATGGCCTGGCCGCATGACCCTGCACAACGAAACCGACGCGCGCGGCTGGCTGGAAGGTCTGCCCGAATGGGACGCGCTGACGGCTGAGCGGCTCGCATGCCTGGTCGCACTGCTCCGCGCTGAAAATGCGCGGCAGAATCTGGTGTCGGCGGCCAGCCTTGAGGCGGTCTGGCTGCGGCACATTGCCGATTCGGCCCAGCTGCTCCGCCATGTTTCCCGTGAAACCTGCTCGCCCTGGCTCGATATGGGAACGGGCGCTGGTTTTCCGGGCCTGGTCATCGCGGCGCTGCGCCCGGACTGCGAAGTGATCATGGTCGAATCGCGGGCGCGGCGAATCGAATGGCTAGATCGCGCGCGGCAAGAGCTGGGGCTCAATCGGGCGCGAATTGAAGGTACACGGCTGGAGCTGGTTCCCAGTCGGCCGGTCCGGGTTATTTCGGCACGCGCCTTTGCGCCACTTGCCCGCTTGCTGGACCTTTCCGCGCGCTTTTCCACAGCCGACACCATTTGGTTGTTGCCCAAGGGGCGGTCCGCGCCGCAAGAATTGCGTGAACTGACTCGCTGGCAGCATATGTTTCACGTGGAACAATCGCTGACCGATCCCGAAGCCGGGATCATCGTTGGCTCGCTGATCGGCCCAGCCAGTGCCGGAACGAAGGGAAATAGGCTGTGATTCGCGTTGCGATCGCCAACCAAAAGGGCGGGGTGGGCAAGACCACCACGGCGATCAATATCGCCACCGCCATGGCCGCAGCCGGTTGGAAAACCTTGCTTATTGACCTTGACCCACAGGGCAACGCATCAACCGGCATCGGCATTGGCGCGGGCCAGCGCGAGCGCTCGTCCTACGACCTGATGGTGGATCAGGTGGCGCTGGCCGACTGCATCCAGCCGACCCGGATTCCCGGACTCGACGTGATTCCGGCCACCGTCGATCTGTCTGGTGCCGAGGTCGAGCTGGTCTCGGTCGACAACCGCACCGACCGGCTCCGCACGGCGCTGGCGGGAGATTCGCATCACGACATCTGCTTTATCGACTGCCCGCCCTCGCTCGGCCTGCTGACACTCAACGCGCTGTGCGCGGCCGATACCCTGCTGGTGCCGTTGCAGTGCGAGTTCTTTGCGCTCGAGGGGCTGAGCCAGCTCTTGCAGACGGTGGAGCGGGTTCAGCAGCGATTCAATCCCGATCTGGGCATCGTTGGCGTCGCTCTTACCATGTTCGACCGGCGCAACCGCCTGACGGACCAGGTGGCAGACGATGTGCGCTCGTGTCTGGGCCAACTGGTGTTCGAAACCGTAATCCCGCGCAACGTCCGCCTGTCCGAAGCGCCGAGCCACGGGCTCCCGGCACTCGTCTACGACCACACCTGCAGCGGCAGCAGGGCCTATATGGCGCTGGCCCGCGAATTGATCACCCGCCTGCCCGAAAAGAGGAAAGCTGCATGAGCGACGATTCGGTGATTCGCATCTCCGTGCCCAAAGCCGAGGGCAACTCCAAGCGCCCGGCGCTGGGCCGGGGACTCGGCGCGCTGCTGGGCGACAGCCGCCGCGAGGAGCCGCTGGTCAATCCCGCCGGGACGAATCCTTCAGCGACGACTCCGGCTGCCGGCGGACTGGCCATGCTGGCCGTAGCGACCATCGTTCCCCATCCCGGCCAGCCACGGCGGCATTTTGACGAGACGGCGCTGGAGGAACTCGCGGCCTCGATTGCCGCGCGGGGACTGATCCAGCCGGTGATTGTCACCCCGCACGGACCCGGGCAGTGGCGTCTGGTGGCGGGGGAACGGCGCTGGCGGGCTGCCCAGAAGGCCCAACTCCATGAAATACCTGCATTAATCCGCGATCTTTCGGATCGGGAAGTGACCGCTCTGGCACTGATCGAAAACCTCCAGCGCGAAGATCTCAACCCGATCGAGGAGGCGCGCGCCTATCACCGGTTGGCCGAGGATGAGGGTCTGACCCAGGCCGAGATTGCCAAGCTGGTCGACAAGAGCCGCAGCCACGTTGCCAATTTCCAGCGGTTGCTGGCACTGCCCGAAGGGGTGCTGCACCTAGTCGAAGACGGACGGCTGTCGATGGGCCACGCCCGTGCGCTGATTGGCTGCGAAAACGCCCAGGACCTGGCCGATCAGGCTGTGGCCCGGCAGCTTTCCGTGCGCGAGATCGAGAAGCAGGTGCGCCGCCGTACCACTGGCAGCAGTGCGCCGCGCCGCGCGCGCGGTCAGCGCGATGCTGGCTCGTCTGCCGATATCGCCGCTGTTCAGGGTCACCTTGAGGAGTTCCTGGGCCTTCCGGTGCGAATCAATGCCGACGCCGATCCGCGTTCGGGCGCGGTAACGATCCGTTACCGTACGCTGGACCAGCTCGACCTGATCTGTCAGCGCCTGACAGGCGGGGGAATCTAGGGTTACGGGCTTTCCCAGAGGTCATTCGTTAAGATTCCGGGCTTCGCGGTTAACCTTGATCGCAAACGATCCTACAACTCCGTACGTCTACTTAGGTCCGGCGAATGGGGGGCAATCCGGCCATTCGAGCGGCGCATCCATGATGTGCCGCAGCTTTTGAATGCTTGGAAGGGACCAGGAAAACATGCGTACTTCGCTTCGTCTCGCTGTTGTCGGTATGGCTGTTGCCGCCGCTTCGCTTGCCACTTCGGCTCAGGCGGCTACCGCCACGGCTGATGCCACTGCCACGATCCTCAGCTCGCTGAACGTGACCAACACCGCTCCGCTGAACTTCGACACCATCGCCGTCAACGGCGCGGGCACTGTCGTGGTTGCCACCAACGGCAACATCAGCTGCACCGTCGGCGCGCTGGTGTGCCCGGGCTTCGCTGCCTCGGCTGCCGGCTTCAACGTTACCGGCGATGCCAACACCGCCGTCACCGTGACCCTGCCTGCCACCGCTTCGACGCTGACCTATGTCGGCTGGACCGGCGTCGGCGCCGCGCCGACCATGTCGGTTGACACCTGGACTTCGGATTTCCCGAACGGCAACACGCTGGTTGGCGGCACGGCTGACTTCAACGTCGGCGGCACGCTGCACGTGGCGGCTGCCCAGGCTGCCGGTGCCTATGCCGGTACCTTCGACGTGCAGGTTCAGTACCAGTAATCCCGGTCTCCGGCGGCTTTCCGCCGGGACAGGAACCAGGCAAGGCCGCGCCCGGGAAACCGGCGCGGCCTTTGTCGTGGTCCGGGCGCGGCCGGCCGGCTTTGCTTAGCCGATTGTTAACCATGACCGCCTAGAACCCAGGGGAATTCCCGGAGGCGCGCGTTGCCGCCGGGCCAACACTTCGTGCGGGATCATTCATGCTGCCAGTTTCGAAACGCTTTCGTTCTCCTGCCGCGCTGCGGCGCGCTCTGGCCGTGCTGAGCGGCAGTCTCACGCTGGTGCTGGGCGCGGTTCAGACCCAGGCCCAGGCGCGCGGCGATCTGCTGATCGCGCCGACCCGGGTTGTCCTGGCCGGCGGCGGCAGCACCGAAGTCATTCTCAACAATATCGGCACCGCGCCAGCGACCTACCGGATCAGCCTCGAGCTGCGCCGCATGTCTCCGGACGGCGAGCTTGACGATGTGGCCGACGCCGATGCTGCGGCGACCGAAAAGGCTGCAATCGAGATGGTCCGCTATGCGCCGCGCCGGATTCTGCTGCCGCCAAATCAGCCGCAGTCGATCCGGATCAGCGCGCGCCCAGCGCCCGAACTGGCCGATGGCGAATACCGCGTACACATGTTGTTCCGGGCCGTGCCCGACGAAGGCGCACCGATCGATGATGACAAGGCCGTCACCACCCAGACCGCCCAGGGTGTCACGATCAAGCTGCAGCCGATCTACGGCATCACCATCCCTGTGATCGTCCGCAAAGGTCAGCTTCAGGCCACCGCGACGATGACCAATCCGCATCTCGAAACGATCCAGAACCGCCCTACGCTGATGCTCGACCTGCACCGCAGCGGTACCCGTTCGGTGTTCGGCGAGCTGCTGGTGCGTCCGGCGGGCGGCGGCGATCCGCTGGTTCAGTCGCGCGGGATCGCGGTCTATCCCGAGGTGCAGTCGCGCAAGGTCGAAGTGCCGCTCTCGGCGGAACAGGCTGCGGCGCTCAAAGGCCGCCGGGTGCGGATCGAATACCGCGAGCTTCCCGAAAACGGCGGAGCGCTGATCGCTTCGCTCGATTCGGCGATCGGCTGAGCGGGAAGCGCGGAAATCCTGGGCTTGATGCGCGGAACCTGACGTCATGGCGGGCTGGATCAGACGAATGGCTTTGGCCGCTGCGGGCTTCGCGGCGGCCGCCGCCGCGTCTGGCGGCCATGCCGCCGCGCCCTGGCAGGCCAACGACGACGACGCCCTGATCCTTGAGCTGCACGCCGGACAATACCGGATTGGCGAAACCCTGCGCGGCTACCAGACCCCGCAGGGCGTCTGCGTTGACATGGCCGATCTGATCATCGCGCTCGACCTGCCGGTGCGGCTTGACAAGAAGTCGCGCCGCGCAACCGGCTGGATCTTCGCGGAGGACCAGCGCTTCACTCTCGATCGCGAAGCATTTTCGGTACAAACCATGAACGGAACCAGCAAGCTCGCCACCACCGCGATCCGCGACACTCCCGAAGGCTGGTGCACCGATCTGGCGGCGCTGTCGGCCTGGTTCGGCGTGCGGTTCCGGCCCGAGCTGGGAACCATGACCATCCGCCTCGAAAGCGAGACCAAGCTGCCGTTTCTGGAAGCGATCGAACGCAAAAGTCGCGCCGCGCGACTTTCCAAGGGCAAGACCGCCGATTTTGACATCGCCAAGCTGCCTCAGGCCGAAACCCCCTACCGCAACTGGCGCACGCCTGCGGTCGACGTCCTGCTGCGCAGCCAGTGGCAAAGGTCGCGCGCCGCCGGCGGCAATCTTACCGCCCAGTACGAAGTGCTGGCCAGCGGCGAGGTACTGGGCGCCAGTACCGAGGTTCGCCTCGCTTCGGACACGCGGGGCGTACCCGACAGTCTGCGGTTGCGGGCCTACCGCTATGATCCGGCTGCGACGCTGCTCGGTCCGCTCAAGGCCACACAGGTTGCGGCGGGTGACGTCCAGGTGCTGCCGGGGGCCCTGACCGGGCAGAGCGCGGTTGGCCGCGGGGCCTTCCTCTCCAACCGGCCGATCGATCGGCCGACCCGGTTTTCGGCAACCACACTGCGCGGCACCTTGCCGGTGGGCTGGGATGCCGAGCTTTATGTCAACGGCGAGCTGCGCGCCTACCAGGGCGACCGCGGCGACGGACGCTACGAATTCACCGATATCGAGCTGCAGTTCGGCGACAACGATTTCGATGTGGTGCTCTATGGCCCGCAAGGGCAGGTTCGCCATGACCGCTCGAACATGCCGGTCGGGCTCGACAGTCTTCCCAAGGGTCAAACCTGGTATTGGGCCGGAGCGATCGAGCAGGATCGCGATCTGATCGAGCTGACCTCCAATCCCGACCCTTCGAAAACCGGTTGGCGCTGGGGCGTGGGCGTGGAACGCGGACTCGACGACCGGACGACCGCCGGGCTCGAATGGCAAAGCCTGGTGCTGAATGGCCGCCGCCGGAACTACGTCGAAGCGAGCGTCAACCGCTCGGTCGGCCCGATGTTGATCCAGCTGGCGGGGGCGAAGCAGCTTGGCGCTGGCCAGGCCTTGCGTGCGGAAGCGCTGGGCCGTCTTGGCGGCATCTATTTCTCGGCCGAAACACTGTGGGTGGCGGGGGCATTCGAAAGTGAACTCGTCTCGGCCAACGCACTGCGCGAACAATCGCTGCGGCTGTCGGGGCGCGTCAAGCTTGGCCGGTTGAGCTTGCCGATTCAGGCCGGACTGCGGCACTGGACCATGCGCGACGGGCGCGAGACGCTCGAATGGTCCAGCCGGGCTTCGTTCCGCTTCGGGCGGGTGTTCCTGGGCACCGAGCTCTCGCAAAAGCGCAGCACCGGCCTGGCCGCCGCGCCCAGCGACGGGACTTTCATCCAGCTGATCGGTAACAGCGCGATTCGCGGTGTGCGGATGCGGGGCGAGGCGAGCTGGCGCTTGGCCGGCGGCACACGCGGGCTGCACGCGGCGACGCTGACGGCGGAAAGAACGCTGACCGAACGCTCCACTTTGCGCGGCGCCTACGCCTATGATCGCGACAGCCGGATCAACCAGTTTACCTTGGGATATGTAAGACAATTCAAACACTTCGCTTTGCGCGGCGATGCGCGCTACGACACCCGCGGCGGGATCGGCCTGGGACTGTCGCTGGCCTTCAGCCTGGGTCAGGATCCAGCCGACGGCGGTTGGCGTGTGGCGCGCGAGCAGCTCGCCCAGACCGGCACCGCGGCGGTCGAAGTGTTTCGTGACGACAACGGCGACGGGCTGCGCCAGCCGGGGGAGGGATCGGTCGAAGGGGTGACGATCGAGGCGGGCTTCCGCCATTCGCGCGCGCCCACCAATGCCGCCGGGCGGACCGTGATCGAGGGATTGCGGCCCTATGTGCCGGTGCTGGTCGGGATCGACACCGGCAGCCTGCCAGATCCGCTGCTGCAGCCCAAGGGGCGCGGGATGGTGGTTACCCCGCGCCCAGGTGTCGCCACGCCGCTGCTGCTGCCGCTGGCGCCGACGGGAGAGATCGAGGCGACTCTGGTCGGGCTCGATGGCGAGGTCCGGGCCGGGCAGACGGTGGAACTGGTCGATGGCTCGGGCGCCGTGATTCGCCGAATTGTCTCCGAATTCGACGGATACCTGTTGTTCGATTCGATCCCCTATGGCGAATACCGGCTGCGACTTTCCGCCAAGGTCGCGGCGGCGCTGGGCGTACGGGCGGAACTCGGCGGCCTGCTGCGGATCGATCAGGCCCACAGTTCGTTGCGGCTCGGGCGGATCCGGATCGATCCGGCGCCGACCAGCCAGGTTGCTGCGGCCCCTTAACCGGGCGATTAAATTCCGGTTGACCCGGGCGGTTCGGCGGGCTTAGGCCAAGCGGCCAGACCACGTGCCAAAGGGACCGCCATGTCGCTCGATTCGCTTGCCCGCAACTGTTACACCGAGGATCACGAAGCCTTCCGCGCCACGGTGCGCCGCTTTGTCGCCGAACAACTTGAGCCGCATGCCGCCAAATGGGACGAAGACGGCATCATTCCAAAGGACGTCTGGCCCAAGGCCGGCGAACTGGGCCTGCTCTGCCCGACGGTTCCCGAAGCCTATGGCGGGCTGGGTCTCGATTTCGGCTACAACGCAATCATCGATGAAGAGATCGGCTATGGAACCGATGTCGCGACCGGGTTTTCGCTCCAGTCGGACATCGTTGCCAACTACATCATCCAGTACGGCTCGGAAGAGCAGAAGCAGACCTGGCTGCCCAAGATGGTCAGCGGTGAGGTCGTGACCGCGATCGCCATGACCGAGCCCGGCACCGGGTCCGATCTTCAGGCGCTGCGGACCACCGCGAAAAAGGACGGCAACCACTACGTCATCAACGGCAGCAAGACCTATATCACCAACGGCCAGAACGCCGATCTGGTGCTGGTGTGCTGCAAGACCGATAGCGATGTCCAGCCGGCCTGGAAGGGCGTTTCGATCGTGTTGGTCGAAGCCGACCGCGCCGGGTTCAAGCGCGGGCGGAATCTCGACAAGGTCGGGCTCGACGCCGCCGACACCTCGGAACTGTTCTTTGAGGACGTGCGCGTGCCGATCACCAATTGCCTGGGCGAGGAAGGCAAGGGTTTTATCTATCTGATGAGCGAGCTGCCGCAGGAGCGGCTGGGCATCGCCGTGTCGGCCCAGACGGCGGCCCAGCGCGCGTTCGATCTGACGGTCGAATTCACCCGTGACCGCAAGGCGTTTGGCAAGCCGGTGCTCGATTTCCAGAACACCCGCTTCGTCCTGGCCGATCTCAAGGCCAAGCTGCAGGTCGGCTGGGCGCACATCGATTGGTGCATCGCCCGCCATATCAAGCACGAGCTGACCCCGGTCGAAGCCTCGGGGGCCAAGCTGTGGCACACCGAACTGCAAGGCGAAGTGGTCGACAAGTGCCTCCAGCTCCACGGCGGAGCTGGCTTCATGAACGAATATGCGATCGCCAAGCAGTGGCGCGGCGCCCGGGTCACGCGGATCTTTGGCGGTACCAGCGAGATCATGAAGGAACTGATCGGGCGCTCCCTCTAGACCCAGGGTCGAACCAGAAACGCCCCCGGCATGGCCGGAGGCGTCTGGCTGCTGTTTGACCTCGGCGAAGCGGCGGGGATCAGTTTACCCGGACGCGCTTGTCCGGCACGATCTTGACCCGCTTGTCCGGCGCCGGACGGCGGGGGATATAGCGGCGGGCCGGGGCGGCGACCGGTACCCATTCCTCGATCACCTGGGTTTCCTTGCACTCGCGCGGCTGCGGCGCAGGGGCGGCGACCGGCTGCGCCTGGACCGTCATTACCGGGACCATCACGGTCATCGGCTGATAGGCGTAGGCATAGCCCTGAGCCGGATAGCCATATCCAGCGGGGCCATAGCCCATGTGCCGCTCGAGATAGCTTTCACAATAATCCCTCGCGCGCCGTTCCTGGCGCCGGTCCGCACCGTTGCCCAGGGCCCCGCCCGCTGCCGCGCCCGCGACGGCGCCGGCCACGGTCCCCAGCGTCTTGTCTCCCCGTCCGGCAACCGCGTTGCCCAGCAGGCCGCCGACCACGCCGCCAACCAGCGCTCCGCCCAGCGTATTGCCGCGCCGGCCGCGGTTGTTGTAGCGGCATTCGGCCAGCCAGTCTTCGCGAGCGCGTTCCCACGCGGCGGTATCGTAGCGGGGCTGGACAGCGCCGGGCTGACCATAGGGCGCGGCCATGGGCGGGGGCGGGGCGTGGACCACCGGCATATCGCCGTAAACCCGTCCTTCGGCATCAACCGTTCCGGCTGGCTGCGGTGCAGACTGTGCCCAGGCCGGGGCAGCAAGCACGAGCACGGTGAGCGCGGCAGCAGCCTTGGCAAGGGTGGAAGCGTTACGGCGATACGGCATGGCAGTCCCCTGAACCGGACCGGAGAATCCCGGTGTTAACCCGGAACTTACCATCACAGTGCGCCGATTACCAAGCGCCCGGCGCGCGGAGTCTGCGCGCTGTCCCGATTCGGAGCAAAGCCAAGACGTCAGATCGCGGCGGCGATCGCCGCGGCCAGTGTTTCGATCCCGGCGGCGTCCTCCGCGTCGAAGCGGGCGGGCAGCGGGCTGTCGAGATCGATCACCGCGATCACGAGGCCGTTGCGCAGCACCGGCACCACCAGTTCGCTGCGGCTGTCGGCGTCGCAGGCAATGTGGCCGGGAAAGGCATGTACATCCTCGACCCGCTGCGTTGCGCCAGTGGCGGCGGCCGCGCCGCACACGCCCTGGCCCAGGGCGATCCGCAAGCACGCAGGCTTGCCCTGGAACGGTCCCAGCACAAGCTCGCCCTCCACCATTCGGTAAAATCCGGCCCAGTTGAGCCGATCGACGAATTGCCAGACCAGCGCCGCGACGTTGGCCATATTCGCGACCGGATCGGGTTCGCCAGCGACCAGCGCGCGGGCTGCGGCGGCCAGTTCGCGGTAGAGTTCGGGCTTGGTCAGCGCTGGATCGGGGGCAAAGGCGTACATCAGCAGCGCATTAGCCCAGCAGGGAGTTGCCGCCTAGCCGCCTTGCGCCTATCCAGTGGCCTATGTCGACCAAACGCAAGCTGCTCGTCGCCCTCGGGGTCTTTATTCTGGTCCTGGGCGGTTTCGTCTTCTTCGTCCTGCGCGGTACGCCAGCACAGAAGAGCCTGGATGAACTGTCCGGCCGCGATCCGGTACTGGTCAGGCCCAAGGCGGAACAGATTCCCAGCGTCGGCATCGCCAGGCCGGTCGGCTGGGCCGCTGGCGAAGCCCCGGTCGCCGCCAAGGGGTTGACCGTCGCGCGCTTTGCGGAGGGGCTCGACCATCCCCGGGTGATGCTGACCTTGCCAAACGGCGATGTTGTGGTGGCCCTGGCCGATGCGCCGGCCGGGGTGGGCGGCGGCGGCCTGACCGGGTGGATAGCGGGCAAGCTGATGGAGCGCGCCGGATCGCACGGCAAGTCGCCCGATGCTCTGGTTCTGCTGCGCGACGCCAACGGCGACGGGATCGCCGAGCAGAAGTTCGTGCTCAAGCAGGGCGGAGAACTCGCCTCGCCTTCGGGCCTCGCCTGGCGCGAGGGCGTGCTTTACGTCGCCAACCACAATGCGGTCCTGGCCTTCGCCTACAAGCCCGGCGAAGCGGCGCTGAGCGCCGCGCCGAAGAAGTTGATGGACCTGCCCGCCGCCGGAAACCACTGGATGCGCAACATCGTGCTCAGCCCCGATGGTCGCCGCCTGTTTGTCGCGGTCGGATCGTCGTCCAACATTGCCGAGAACGGCATGGAGGCCGAGAAGGGCCGCGCCGCGATCTGGGAGCTGGACCTCACCTCCGGCCGCGCCCGCCAGTATGCCCAAGGGCTGCGCAATCCCAACGGATTGGCCTGGAACCCCTCCACGGGGGAGCTGTGGACCACCGTCAACGAGCGCGACCAGCTTGGCCCGGATCTGGTGCCGGACTATCTCACCAACGTGCCGGTTGGCGCGCACTATGGCTGGCCATGGGTCTATTGGAAGAAATACGATGACGACCGGGTGAAGTCTGCACCGCCGGAATATTTCGACGACTATGTCCGCAAACCCGAATTCGCGCTGGGCGCGCATGTCGCGCCGCTGGGCATGGCATTCGTCGCAGGCGGGGAAATGCTGGGACCCGATTTTGCCAACGGCGCGGTGATCGCGCGGCACGGCTCGTGGAATCGCAAGCCGTTGTCGGGCTATGATGTGGTCTTCGTCAAGTTCGATGCCAACGGCAATCCGCTGGGTCTGCCGGTACCGCTGCTGACCGGCTTCCTGACGGGCAACGGTACGACCCACGGCCGCCCCACCTGGGTCGGCTTCGCCCGCGACGGAGCCCTGCTGGTCAGCGATGACACCGCCGGGATCATCTGGCGGGTGATTGCGCCGGGCGCCGCCCCGGCGGCCGCGATCAAGCCGGTGGTCACCGCGCGCATGCCCGCGCAGCGCGAGCTGAAGGGTGATCCCAATGCCGAATACAGCGCGTCGTTCAAATCGGACGCTACCGTGAGGCAGCAGTAGGGTCTGTGACCTAGAGCGCCTTCCCGGCGCGCCCGGCCAGCTCGGTGACGAATTGCCAGGCGACCCGGCCCGAGCGCGCGCCCCGTCGCTTGGCCCATTCGAGCGCATGTTCCTCGGCCCAATCAAGGCCGTGCTCGCTGGCGTAGCCGGCGACGATCGCCAGATAGTCGTCCTGGCTGCAGGCGTGGAAGCCCACCGACAGCCCGAAGCGGTCGGCCAGGGCCAGCCGATCGTCGATGGCATCGCGCGGGTTGATCGGATCATCCTGTTCCGACAGGTGGCGCGGCAGGATCGCACGGCGGTTGGAGGTAACGGCCAGGCGGACGTTGGCGGGGCGCGCCTCGACCCCGCCTTCCAGCCACGAGCGCAGCGCGCGCGGGCCGGTGCTGTCCGCGTCTTCAAAGCCGAGGTCGTCGATGAAGACCAGAAAGCGGCGCATTGAGGAGGTGCCCAATTCGGCAAACAACCCGGTCAGGCTGGCGAGCGCCTCCGGCGCGATCTGGACCAGCGCGATGGCCGAAGGATCGGCTTGCTGCGCGGCGATGACGCTTGCGCGCAGCAAGGCTGATTTGCCCATTCCGCGCGCGCCCCACAGCAGCATGTCATGCGCGGCATGTCCGGCCGCGAGCCGCGCTACGTTGGCCGTGACCGCGTCTTTCTGTGCATCTATTCCCTTGAGCAGGGCCAGCGGCGGTGCGGCGATCCGGGCCACGGCGCGCGCGGCGCCGTCCCAGACGTAGGCCGGGTCGTTGAGCCAATCGGCCGCGTCAAGCAGCGGCGGGGCGAGACGCTCCAGCGCTGCGGCGATCCGGGCCAGCGGGTCCCCCCGGTCGGTCATCCCGCCAGTGCCTCAGCGTCGAGGGCATAGAGCAGGTCCGCACCGGCGGTTGCCGCTGCCTTCAACCCGCGGGTTTCAGCGGCAACCTGCTCGGCGAAATAGCGGGCCACCACCGGCTTGGCTGCGGCGGGCGGTCCTCCGTCCGCTTCGGCGGCGCGGGCCTGACGAACCAGCTGCCAGCCCGCGACGGCCACCGCGCACATCGTGCAGAACGGCACCGATCCTGCCAGCCGGTCGTCGAGCGAGGCCGATTCCGTCATCCATTCAGCAATTGCCACGCAGTCGTCGGCCAGACTGGATAGCGCAGGAAAATCGGCAGTGTCCTGCGCCGCCTCGCGCAGCAGCGACGTCAAGACAGCGCCCTGTTCGTAACCCAGCTTGCGCGTGACAAGGTCCGCCGCCTGAATCCCGTTGGTGCCTTCGTAGATCGGCGCGATCCGCGCGTCGCGGTAATGCTGGGCCGCGCCGGTCTCTTCGATGAAGCCCATGCCGCCGTGGATCTGTACGCCCAGGCTGGCGACCTCGCAGCCGACATCGGTGCCCCAGGCCTTGATCAGCGGCACCAGGCAATCGGCGCGGGTCTGGGCACCCGAAATCCCCAGCGCGCCGCGATCGACCATGCCGGCCGTGTAGTAGAGCAGCGCACGCGCCGCTTCGGTCAGCGCCCGCATCCTGAGCAGCATCCGCCGCACGTCGGGATGCTCGACGATCGCCACCGGGGCCTTGTCCGGCGATCCGGCGCGCGCCGACTGGATCCGCTCGCGCGCAAAGTGCTGGGCCTGCTGCAGGGCGCGCTGGGCAATCTGCACTCCCTGGTTGCCGACATTGATCCGGGCCGAGTTCATCATCGTGAACATCGCCTTCAGTCCTTCGTTCTCGTGGCCGACCAGCTCGCCGATGCAGGCATCGTTGTCACCAAAGCTCATGACGCAGGTGGGCGAGGCCATGATCCCCAACTTGTGCTCCAGACTCACGCAGCGCAGGTCGTTGGGGCCGCTCAGGCTGCCGTCGGCGGCAACGTGGTGCTTGGGCACCACGAACAGACTGATCCCCCGGCTTCCGGCCGGTGCGCCCGGGGTGCGGGCCAGCACCAGATGAATGATATTCGCCGCCAGATCGTGCTCGCCCCAGGTGATGAAGATCTTGGTGCCCTTGATCGTGTACTTGCCAGCATGCTCGCCGGCGGTGATCGGGGTGGCGGTGGTGCGCAGCGCACCGACGTCCGATCCGGCCTGCGGCTCGGTGAGGTTCATCGTGCCCGACCATTCGCCGCTGACCAGCCGGGGCAGATAGCGCGCCTGCTGGGCGGCGCTGCCATGATGCCCCAGCGCCTCGATCGCCCCGACCGTCAACAGCGGCAACAGGGTGAAAGCCATGTTGGCGGTGCCGAGATTTTCGATCACGCAGGTCGCCAGGGTGAACGGCAGCCCCTGTCCGCCGTGGGCTTGCGGCCCCGCGATCGAATTCCAGCCCTGTTCGACGAACGCGCGATAGGCAGCGGCAAACCCGTCGGGCAGAGAAACCTCGCCGTTCGCCAGCTTCGCGCCTTCACGATCGCCGATGCGGTTGAGCGGAGCGAATTCGCCGGCTGCGAACTGGCCGATTCCCTCGACGATGGCCTCCACCAGATCGGGGCTGGCGGCGGCGAAGCGCGGGTCTGCCGCCAGCTCCGCGATCCCGGCGTTGACCCGGATGGCAGCGATCTGATCGGCGGTAGCGGCAGTGAATTCCATGGGCACTCTCGCGGTTTTCCTTGGCTTTGCGCGATCCCGCCTATAGCGGGAGGCCATGTCCGGCAAGCATCTCGGTTCTGCAATCCGCCCGGCCGACCCGGCCGGCATTGCTGCGGCTGCCGAAGTGCTGCGCGCTGGCGGGCTGGTGGCTGTGCCGACCGAAACGGTCTATGGTCTGGCCGCCCGGGCCGATAGTGCGGCTGCCGTAGCGGCAATCTACCGTGCAAAGGGACGTCCCGATTTTAACCCGCTGATCGTCCATGTGGCGGACGTGGCGCAGGGCGAAACGCTCGCCGTGTTCGATTCGCGCGCCCGCGCATTGGCCCGGGCCTTCTGGCCAGGTGCGCTGACGCTGGTGCTGCCGCTCAGCCCGGACGCGCGAATCGCCCCGGCGGTGACCTCGGGCCTGCCCACGGTGGCACTGCGCTGCCCGGCACACCCTGCGATGCGCGCGCTGCTGATGCAAAGCGGGCTGGCGCTGGCTGCGCCGTCGGCCAACCGCAGCGGCGCGGTCAGTCCGACCCGGGCCGAACACGTCACCGCCTCGCTGGGCGCGGCGGTGACGCTGGTGCTGGATGGGGGAGCCTGTTCGGCGGGAATCGAGAGCACGATCGTGGCGCTGCGCGCCGATGGTGGCTGGCAAGTGCTGCGCCCGGGGCCGGTCAGCGCGGAGCAGATAGCCGCGATTCTGGGCACAGCGCCCGACGTCAAGGCGGTGAACGGAATCGAGGCGCCGGGCCAGCTTGCCAGCCATTATGCGCCGGGCAAGCCGGTGCGGCTGGGCGCTGCAAGCGCCGATTCGGACGAATTCCACATCGGGTTCGGGTCCGTGGCCGGAGCGGTGAGTCTCTCGCCGTCCGGCGATCTCGCCGAAGCGGCGGCGCGGCTCTACGAATGCCTGCACCAGGCCGCAGCCGCGCCGCAGCCGCGGGTGGCGGTGGCGCCGGTGCCGGAAACCGGAATCGGCGCCGCTATCAACGACCGGTTGCGCCGCGCCGCCGCCTGATCAGCGTGTTTCGAGCGGAACGCCGGGCAGCAGCAGCTGAATTTCGGTGTTGAGTGCGGCGCGGCGCTGGCAGGCGGCGGCATCACCCTGCGCGCAGAGCTCGGCTTCGCGGCGGTAGCTCCGCTCGAGCTGCCCCAGCCGGGCCTCACGGCGGCGCAGCTCGCGGCCGCGGGCCTGATCGGCCTCCGCCTGGCTGGTTGTGGCCATGTCGGCTGCCTTGCCGGCAACCTTGACCGGCGCGGTGGCCACCGCGACGACTGTCCGTGCCAGACACCCGGACAGCAGCGGGATGGTCGCGATCATCAGTGCGGTTCGAACCGGGCTGCCCATGGCGCTGCGCTCCTGAAAGGCACAGCGCCTAGGGGCCTATGGTTTCAGTGGGATGAACCGCCGGGCCGGATTGCGGTCAGCCGGGAGTGTTGGACGGTTCAGCCGTTGCGTCGCCGTCATCGGGATCGGCATTCTCGACCGGGGTTTCGCACACCAGACGTCCCGAACCCATCGAGCTGACCTTGCAGCGGGCCCGGCCTTTGACCTTGACCTCGCCCGAACCCATGATCGTCGCATCGACTTCGCCGTCCGAAGTGAAGGCCACTCCGCCCGATCCGGCAATCGAAACCTTCGCGGTATCGACCCGCAGCGCGTCGAGCGCGGCAGCGCCGCTTCCCGCGACGGTCAGGTCCAGCGCGGTGACCTTGCCCGATCCACGATAGCTGCCCGATCCGGCGATGTTGAGTTCGAGCGAATCGCCGTCGAGAGTGGTGGTTTCGACCAGTCCGGACCCGGCCACGGTCACCTTGGCGGTCCGCGCCAGCGTCGCGGAGACGATCTTGCCTGAACCGGCCATCACGACGCCCTTGGGGGCTGGCATGGTGACGTGCACCACCGCTACTTTGCCGCCGTCGCGGTCGAACAGCTTGCCCTCGCGAAGGATGCCCAGAGTGCCGTCCTTCAAGGTGAATCGCATCTTGGCGGCGGCATCGGGGTCGCCATTGACGGTGATTGCCAGCTTGTCGCCCTGGGTCACCTGCACTTCGTCGGGTCCGGCCATCACCAGCTCTTCCGGTGGCGCACCGGACAGATCGAGATCGGACAGTTTCTTGCCCTCTTCGTCGTTGAGCTTGATGGTCGCACCGTCGCAGCCTGCGACCGCCGCCGCCAGAGCGATTCCCACGATCGGGGCGAACGCCCGGGCAAATTGCTTGAACTTCATGGCCTGCCTCCGTGCCGGTTGTGTGTTAATGAAATAATACAGCAACACGGAATGTTCAAGCCCCGCCAACGAAAAGGGCCGCTCCTTGCGGAACGGCCCCTCTCGGTGAACAGTGTTTCGCGGGAATCAGGCGGTGGCCTGCTCCGCGTAGTACTTCGGCGCATACTCGTTGAGGATAGCCAGGATCTTCTTGAGCGCGGCGGGCTCGTCGGTCTTTTCCATCGCCGCCAGTTCGCGGGCCAGACGCGAGGACGCGGCCTCGAAGATCTGACGCTCGGAATAGCTCTGCTCGGGCTGGTCGTCGGCGCGGAACAGATCGCGGGTCACCTCGGCGATCGAGACGAGATCGCCCGAATTGATCTTCGCTTCGTATTCCTGCGCGCGGCGCGACCACATGGTGCGCTTGACCTTGGGTTTCCCCTTCAGGGTATCGAGCGCTTCACGCAGGGTCTTGTCCGACGACAGCTTGCGCATGCCGATCGCCTCGACCTTGTTCGTGGGAACACGCAGGGTCATGCGCTCTTTCTCAAAGCGCAGGACATAGAGTTCAAGCTTCATCCCGGCGATTTCCTGCTCTTGCAGTTCGATCACCCGGCCAACGCCGTGCTTGGGATAGACGACGTAGTCACCAACATCGAAGGCGTGCGCCTTGGCCACCATGGACTGTCCTTTCACTGGCAGGATCGGGCACGCTGGTGTGCCGCCGATCGGAAGAAAGCGGAGGGGGCGGAGCAAACCGTTGCGACCCGGTCCGATGTCCCCATCAACCGATCAGTGTATCCTGCCTTTCATGATCTTCGGCTGCCACAGGGACGAAAAGCCCCGGCAGTCGCGGATTGTATAACATATCCGTAACAATATTGCCAGTGCGCAGAATGTCGCGCCGTTTCAGGGCATATCGGCACCGGCCCACGTGCGATCAGTTGCAGATTACGCACCGATTCGCGGGAGGGCCAGACGCCTGTTCCGCTGACATGGGAGCGGGCTGGTTTTGCCGTGCTTCCGTGAAGCGAAAGCGGAATTCAGTCGCCGTCGCCGGGTTCGGGCGAGAAGTACTTGTCGAATTTGCCCTCGACGCCCTTGAAGTCATCGGCGTCGGCCGGCGAATCCTTCTTCGAGGTGATGTTGGGCCACTCGGCAGAGAACTTGGTGTTAAGCTCCAGCCACTGCTCCAACCCGCTCTCGGTGTCGGGCAGGATCGCTTCGGCCGGGCATTCGGGTTCGCAGACCCCGCAATCGATGCATTCGCTGGGATTGATCACCAGCATGTTCTCGCCCTCATAGAAGCAGTCGACCGGGCAGACCTCGACGCAGTCCATGTACTTGCACTTGATGCAGGCGTCGGTGACGACATAGGTCATGGCAGCAATGTTCCTTCAGGCGGTGTCGTTTCGCCTGCTATGGGATTTGCGAGGCCCGCGTCAAGCACCCGGTAGCACGATTGCGCTTCACTGGCCGGGCCGCGCCGGACGGGCAGCGCCAGCAGCTCGATCACCCGTACCTGCTGGCGCAGCGGCAGGACCAGCACGTCGCCCGCCTTCACCGCGGTGCCGGGCTTGTCGATTCGCCGCCGGTTGAGCCGGATGTGCCCTTCCTCCACCCACCGCTGGGCCAGGCTGCGGCTGGGGGTGAGACGCAGGAACCACAGCAGCTTGTCGATCCGCATGACAGCAGCAGCGATGGACATCAGCGAACCAGCTGGGCCAGCGCGGCAAAGGCGCCGGTTGCGGGCGACGGCGGGTTGCGGGCGGGTTCTGCGAGGCGGCGCGGGGGACGCCATCGCCATTTCGGCGGTGCCGGGGGGCCGAAGGCCGTTGCGGGCAGCGCCCGCGCCGGGCTGGCCTGGAAACCGCCGAGGCGCAGCAGCTGCGCATAGCTGGAGGTGGTCAGCCCGGTTGACACCGCCCGCGCCGGATCGAGCGTGAACAGTTTGCCACCAGCAGCAACCCGCGCCTCGTGCGCGCCACGCAGCAGCTTTTCGGCAACGTCGAGCCGCACCGCCTGCGCGCCCAGGCGCCGATAGCCGGGCGGGGTCGCGATTTTGCCGGGCGCGACGACGACCGAGGGCATGCCGGGAGCGGGTGGCGGCCCGGAGTGGCCGCGCGCGGCCAGCAGCGCGCGCCAGGCGCCCAGCGCGACGGGCTTGAGCAGCGCGGGCACAAACAGATCGAGCGCGCCAACCCGCACACCAAGCTGCCGCAGCCTGTCGCGCTGGTCCTTGCTGAGCTGGGCGAGGCCGGAATCGGCGCGTTCCAGCATACCGCCTGCGTCGATCAAGCGGATCAGCAGCGCCCGCAATTCCGGCCCGGCTGCGGGGTCGGTTGCCGCCGCATCGAGTGTGCGCAGCGGCGCCAGCGCGGCCAGCGCCCGGTCAAGCCACAGCGTTAGCGCGCCCTGAATCTGTCCGCGCAGCGCCGGAGCGAGCGCCTCGAGCGAGGCATCGGCGACAACTTGAGGGGTCAAAACGGTTCGCCCGGCGGTGAGCTGTGCCACCGGCTCGCCGTCCCAGACCAGCTGAATACCCTCGAGCGTGATCCGCTCCGGCTGGCTGGTCGCTTCGCTCACCAGCCGCTCCGCACGCTCGACCAGAATTGCCGGAAGATGACGCTCTGCGGCGGCAAGCATCAGCTTGCGGTCAGCCAGGCGCGCCTGCGGATCGACGGTGAACCGGAAGGCGGCAAGTTGACCGATTGGCTCTCCGTCGACCAGCACGGCGTCCTCTTCGATCCGCACCGGCAGCAGTGCGGCATCGGGGCCCAGCCTTTTCATCAGCACGGCGGTGCGGCGGTTGACGAAGCGTTCGGTGAGGCGGGCGTGAAGCGCGTCAGACAGCCGTGCCTCGGCGGCGCGGGCGCGGGCGGCCATTTCGTCGCGCGCCAGCACCCAGTCGGGCCGCTGGGCGATATAGGCCCATGACCGGATCGCCGCGATCCGCATCTGGAGGGTATCGATATCGCCATCGGGCCGGTCGAGTTCGGCGATCGAGCGGGCGACGAACTCGCCGCCCAGCTGGCCCTGCGCCAGATCCTGCCACAGCCGGGCGACGAACCGCGCGTGGGTATCGACCCCGGCCTGCCGGAAATCGGGCAGCGAGCAGGCTTCCCAGAACCGCTGGATCCCCGCCGCCCCGCGCACCGTGCCGGCAACGTCCGGCTCGTCTGCGAGCCGCTTGAGCACGGCAAGGTCGATCGCCTCGGGGGCAGGGGCCAGCTCCGGCCGGTCGGGTTTGCGTTCGAGATCGGCGATCAGCGCCGGGATTGTGTCAAACCGCGGTTCGGCCTCGCGCCAGTAAAGCCGGGTCAGCGGCGCGAAGCGGTGCTCTTCGATCGCATAGACCTCTTCCGGAGTGAACACGGCGTCATGGCCTCCGCTTCCCGAAAGCGTACCGAAGGTGCCATCGCGTTGGTGTCGGCCGGCGCGCCCAGCGATCTGGGCCATTTCCGCCGTCGTCAGCCGCCGCTGGCGCAGCCCGTCAAACTTGGACAGCCCGGCAAAGGCGACATGGTCGATATCGAGGTTGAGCCCCATCCCGATCGCATCGGTGGCGACGAGGTAATCGACTTCGCCGGACTGGTATAATGCTACCTGCCGGTTGCGGGTTTCGGGGCTGAGAGCGCCCATAACCACTGCCGCACCGCCGCGAAAGCGCCGCAGCATCTCGGCCACGGCGTAAACCTGCTCGGCGCTGAAGGCGACGATCGCGCTGCGCGGCGCAATCCGGCTGAGCTTGCGGGCACCGGCATGGCTCAGCGTCGAAAAGCGCGGGCGGCCGATAACCTCCGCCTCGGGCAGCAGCTTGCGGACCAGCGGTTCGAGCGTGGCCGAGCCCAGCAGCATGGTCTCTTCGCGGCCGCGGGCGTGAAGCAAGCGGTCGGTGAACAGGTGTCCCCGCTCGCGGTCGGCGCCGAGCTGGGCCTCGTCGAGTGCGACAAAGGCCAGGTCGGCGCCGACCGGCATGGCTTCGGTGGTACACAGCAGCCAGCGGGCGTGCCGCGGCTCGATCCGCTCCTCACCGGTGATCAGCGCCACCCGGTCGGACCCCTTGATCGCGCAGACCCGGTCGTAGACCTCGCGCGCCAGCAGCCGCAGCGGAAAGCCGATTGCTCCCGACGAGTGGGCGCACAGCCGTTCGATCGCAAGGTGCGTCTTGCCGGTGTTGGTTGGCCCCAGCACGGCTTTGATACGGCTGTCAGAGACTCTGGGCGACGAACGGGCGGGGGGCTTGGCCATCGTGTCGGGCAATGTGGCATCGGCCCGCAGCGCCGGCAAGGCACGGCACCCGCGCGATCCCCAGCCTGTGCCGAAAGTCCCGCAAAGCGAGCAAACTTAGGCAAAGATTAACTATCCCGGGTGCAGGGAAACAGCGACGTTTCTGCTGGTGGGGGCAATTTTGGTGGTGAAGCCGCGCGAAGTGCCGAACGACGGCCACGGCGCCCCGCGTGCGGGTGCGGCGGTGTGCGCGCAGCCGCAACCCTTCCGCACCGGCATCCAAGGCGACGCCATGGATTTCGCAGAGCGGGCCACGGCGACCACCCGCCGCCTGCTTCACACGCTCGCCAGCCACGACTGGGCACCCGATCTGGCCGAAGATATCGGCTCTGCGCGCTGGTTCCGGGGTCTCGGCACCATGCTGGGCCTCGGCGCGCTTGCCGTGGCGACGTGGCCGGGCGAATCCGCGATCCATGCCGCCCCCGCGATGCCGCTTGGTGCGGGCGAGCGCGACGAATTTCGCAGCCAGATGATCCAGCCGCTGGCGCTGGGTTCCGACAGCGGCAAGCGAATGCGCGCTACCCGCGCGGTGGTGCCGCTGGCTGCGGCAGCAGAGCGCGCGGTCGTTCAGCTGACCGCGACACTAGGCCAGGGCGACAGCTTTGCCCGGATGCTCGAACGGGCCGGAGTCGGCGCGAGCGATGCCGGTGAAGTCCAGCGCATGGTGGCGACAGTGCTGTCGCCCAGCCAGATCGCTCCCGGTACCCAGGTCGATGTCACACTGGGCAAGCGCAACTCCGCTGCAGGTGCCCGGCCGCTGGACAAGCTGGCCTTCCGCGCCCGGTTCGATCTCGATCTGTCGGTGAGCCGCAGCGGCGGCGTGCTTGCCCTGCAGCAGCATCCGATCCGGGTCGATACCACGCCGCTGCGCATCCGCGGCACAGTGGGCTCCAGCGTCTACCGGTCGGCCCGCGCGGCCGGAGCGCCGATCGAAGCGATCCAGCAATATTTGCAGGTGCTCGACCAGCATCTCAGCCTCGATACCGCGATCGACGCGGGCGACACGTTCGACATGATCGTTGCCTACCGCCGTTCGGCCGATGGCGAGAGCCAGATCGGCGAACTTCTCTATGCCGGGCTTGAATCGGCTGACGGGCCCGAAGCGCAGCTGCTGCGCTGGGGCGGCGACGGGCAGTTTTTCGAAGCCTCGGGCATGGGGGCCCGGCGAACCGGGCTGATCATGCCGGTGGTCGGACGGATCACCTCCAGCTTTGGCGCGCGCCGCCACCCGATTCTGGGCTATACCCGGATGCACGCCGGGATCGATTTCGGCGCGGGCTATGGCTCGCCCATCTACGCGGTGGGCGATGCCGTGGTGTCCTATGCCGGATGGCATGGCGGGCATGGCAACTACGTCAAACTCGATCACGGCGGCGGGTATGCCACCGGCTATGGCCACATGAGCCGGATCGCGGTCGGCTCCGGCACCCGGGTTCGCGCTGGTCAGGTGATCGGCTATGTCGGCTCGACCGGGCTTTCTACCGGTCCCCACCTGCACTATGAGCTTTACCGCAACGGCACGCCGGTCAATCCGCTGTCGGTGCGCTTCACCGTCAACAACCAGGTCGATGCGGGTGAGCTGGCCTCGTTCAAGGCGCGGCTGGCAGCGCTCAAGCAGGTCACTCCTGGCGGGGCGATGGCCAGTCTGGCCCCGCGCCAGGCGGCGATCGGGCCGACACCCCGGCGCGAAATCGACCGACTTGGCGATTGATGCGCGCGCCCGGCGCGCCTAGTACCCTCACATGACCGGACAATTTCCCGCCACCCGCCTGCGCCGCACCCGTTCCACAGTATGGAGCCGCGCGCTCCACCGCGAGACCGTGCTGACCCCGGCCGATCTGATCTGGCCGCTGTTCGTGACCGAGGGTTCGGGGGTCGAGGATCCGATCGGTTCGCTTCCGGGAGTCTCGCGTTGGTCGGTTGACCGGATTGTCGACCGCGCGCGGGACGCGGCGGCGCTGGGGATCCCCGTGGTCGCGCTGTTCCCCAATACACAAGCCGAGCGCCGCAGCGCGGGCGGCGAAGAGGCGCTCAATCCCGACAACCTGATGTGCCGCGCGATCCGGGCGATCAAGGACGCCTGCGGTGACAGTCTGGGCGTGCTGACCGACGTCGCGCTCGATCCCTATACCAGCCACGGGCAGGACGGGTTGATCGACGGTGCCGGCTATGTGCTCAACGATGCGACGGTCGAGGTGCTGGTGGGCCAGAGCCTCAACCAGGCCGCAGCCGGCGCCGACGTGATTGCCCCGTCCGACATGATGGACGGGCGGATCGGCGTGATCCGCGACGCGCTGGAAGGCGCGGGCCACGTCAACGTCCAGATCATGAGCTACGCGGCCAAGTATGCCAGCGCGTTCTACGGCCCGTTCCGCGATGCGGTCGGCTCGCGCGGGCTGCTCAAGGGCGACAAAAAAACGTACCAGATGGACCCCGCGAACAGCGACGAGGCGCTGCGCGAGGTGGAACTCGATCTGATGGAGGGCGCGGACAGCGTCATGGTCAAACCGGGCTTGCCCTACCTCGACATCGTGCGGCGGGTGAAGGAAACGTTCGAGGTGCCGGTCTTCGCCTATCAGGTGAGCGGCGAGTACGCGATGATCGAGCACGCCGCCGCAGCCGGAGCGGGTGAGCGCGACGCGCTGGTGCTGGAAACCCTGCTGGCTTTCAAGCGCGCCGGCTGTTCGGGGGTGCTGACCTACCACGCCGCCCACGCGGCGCGGTTGCTGGGCGCATGATCGAAACCGCGCGGCTGGTGCTGCGAAACTGGCGCGACGGTGACCGCGAGGCATTTGCGGCGATGAGCGCCGATGAGGCAGTCATGGCCCATCTCGACGGTCCGATCGGGCGGGCGGCCAGCGATGCGATCATTGATCGCCTTGTTGGCGAGGCGGCATCGCTGGGGCACACTTTCTGGGCGATGGAACGCAAGGCCGACAGCACCCTCCTGGGTTTTTGTGGACTGCGCCGCGGCGGTCACGCCGGAACCCCGGTGCCGGACGAGCTTGAGATCGGCTGGCGCCTGCGCCGCGACGCCTGGGGCCAGGGCTTTGCCCGCGAGGCGGCCGAGGCTTCGATGGCTTGGGGCTGGGCCAATCTGCCGGACGCGCGCATTGCGGCCTGGACCGTTCCCGCGAACACCGCCTCGTGGGGCCTGATGGAGCGGCTGGGCATGAACCACCGGCCCGAGCTCGATCACCATCATCCGCGCTTCGCTGCCGATCATCCGCTGTCCTGGCATCTGGTCTATGCGATCGAGCGGCCGCAATGACCGGTCCGGCAGCCCGTCCGTCGCGCGCGCTGTTCGTCGCGACGATCCTGACCGGCAGCTTCCTGCTGTTTCTGGTCCAGCCGATGGTGGCGCGCATGGCCCTGCCGCGGCTGGGGGGCGCTCCCAATGTCTGGAACAGCGCGATGCTGGTCTATCAGGCGCTGCTGCTGGGCGGTTACGCCTATGCCCACGCGCTGTCGCGGCTGCCGCTGCGCCGTCAGGCCGCGATCCATCTCGGCCTGTTCGTGCTGGCGGCGCTGACCCTGCCGATCGCCCTCGCCGATCTGCCCTCGCCGCAGCCGGGCATGGAGGCGCTGTGGGTTCCGGCCCTGCTGGCGCTGACCATCGGTCCGGTGTTCTTCCTGGTTTCGGCGCAGGCCCCGCTGATGCAGCGCTGGTTTGCGCTGCATCCCCAAGCCGGAGCGCCGTGGGCGCTCTACGCCGCGTCGAACCTGGGCAGCTTCGGCGGGCTGATCGCCTATCCGCTGCTGGTCGAACCGGCGCTGCCGCTGCGCGGACAGGCGCTGGGCTGGAGCCTGGGCTATGGCGCACTGCTGGTACTGGTGGCGCTGGCGGCGCGGGCGCGCTGGAGCGCGGCAGACGGCGTGCAGCCGGCCGCGCCGACGCAATACCCGGCACCCCCGCTGCCGGCCCGCCGGATCCTGTCGTGGCTGGTGCTGGCGGCGGTGCCGTCGGGGCTGATGCTGTCCACCACCACCCACCTGACCACCGATCTGGTGGCGATGCCGCTGCTGTGGGTAATCCCGCTGGGAATCTATCTGCTGAGTTTCGTCTTTGCCTTTGCCGAGCGGCGCGGTGCGGCGCGGGCAATGACCGCGCTCGCCTGGCC
The DNA here is from genome assembly GCA_013141325.1 of Novosphingobium sp. Taxonomy (GTDB): domain Bacteria; phylum Pseudomonadota; class Alphaproteobacteria; order Sphingomonadales; family Sphingomonadaceae; genus Novosphingobium. The sequence goes on along the minus strand of JABFRE010000207.1, from coordinate 14,281 downwards.
GGCGCTGTTCGTCGCCGGAGCCATGGCGATGGTCGCCCAGGGATCGAGCGGGCTGCTGCCGGTGTTCGCGTCGGTCGCGCTGCTGTTTCTGCTGTGCGTGGCGCTGCACGCCCGGCTCTATGACGAGCGGCCCGACCCCGCGCATCTGACACTGTTCTATCTGGTGATGTCGGCCGGCGGGGCGCTGGGCGGGGTGTTTACCGCCCTGATCGCGCCGGTGGCGTTCGACTGGGCCTGGGAGCACCCGCTTCTGGTGCTGCTGGCCGCGCTGTTGCTGCCTGCCGCGCCGTGGTTCGATTGGCGGCGCTTGCCGGGGGTCGAATCGTTCACCCATCCGGTGATTCGACTGGCGGCTTTCGGCCTTGCGATCCTGGCTTGCATCCAGATCGGCTCGATCCGGCTTTCGCTCGAAGACGATCACGGCCTGGCGCTGGCGCTGTGGCTGGGCGCGGTGACCGTGGCCGGGCTGGTGCTCAGCCAGTGGCGCGGGATGGCGCTGCCGGTTCTGCTGCTGGCGATGCTCGCCGAAGGCGGGTTCTTTACCGTCAACGATACGCTGGATGGCGCGCGCCAGCGCAGCTATTTCGGGATCTACACCGTGCGCGACCGGCTGGGCGAGAAGATGCGCACCCTGGTCCACGGCACTACCCTGCACGGCCAGCAATCGCTCGATCCCGCCCGCCGCCGCCAGCCGTTGACCTATTACGGCCCCACCTCGGGTGCGGGACTGGCCTTCGCCCAGGCACAGCGGCTGTTCGGACCGGGCGCGCGGATCGGGGTGGTCGGGCTCGGCGCCGGTTCGCTGGCCTGCTACCACCGTCCGGGCGAATCCTGGCAGTTCTTCGAGATCGATCCGGTGGTGCTGTCCTATTCGCAGGACGGCACCTTCACCTACCTGCGCGACTGCGCCCCCCAGGCCCGGGTGGTGATCGGCGACGCGCGGATCGAGCTGGGCAAGGCGGCGCCGGGCTCGATCGACCTGCTGGCAATCGATGCCTTCTCATCGGATTCGATCCCGCTGCATCTTCTGACCACGGAGGCGTTCGGCGTCTACCAGCGCGCGTTGTCGCGCGACGGCATCGTGCTGGTGCATATTTCCAACCGCTTCATCGAACTTGAACCGGTGCTGGCCGCGATGGCGCGGGCGCGGGGCCTGACCGCCGTGCTGCGCGAAGACAATCCGGTCATGGACGGCGGTCTTACCGCGTCGAGCTGGATTGCGCTCAGCCGCGATCCAGCCCGGATCAAGGCCTTGACCGCTGCAGTTCCGGATCAGCCGTGGCGGACGCTGGGGCCGCCCGCAGCGCGGGTGTGGAGCGATGACCACGCCACAATCCTGCCTTATGTGACCTGGACCAACTTTCTGGGGAAATAGCATGCCCGTCCCGCGCCCTGATATCTCGATCATAGGCATCCACGGCAAAACACCGCGCATCCACGACAGCGCTTTTGTCGCCCCCGGTTGCCGGATCATTGGCGATGTCGAGATCGGCCCCGACGCGTCGATCTGGTACAATTGCGTGCTGCGCGGCGATGTCAGCCGGATCGTGATCGGTGCACGCAGCAATGTGCAGGACGGCACAGTCATCCATTGCGATGGCGCGATGCCCGGTGCGCCGGACGGCTTCCCCACCCTGATCGGGGACGATGTGCTGATCGGTCACATGGCGATGATCCACGGCACTGTGATCGCGGACCGGGGCTTTGTGGGCTTCGCGGCGCAAACCATGAACGGCTGCGTGATCGAGGCCGATGGCATGCTTGCCGCCGGGGCGCTGCTCGCGCCCGGCAAGCGGATCCCCTCGCGTCAGCTGTGGAGCGGGCGCCCGGCCGCCTTCATGCGCGACCTCGATGACCGGATGCTGGCCGGGCTCCAGCTCGGCGTGGCGCACTATGTCGAGAACGCCAGGCACCATGCCGCGGCGCTGGCCGAAACCGGCGATGGCGAGGCCTAAGGCCGATCTGGCCCCGGCCGAAGCGATCCGTGCGCTGGCCGATGGCGAAGGGCGGTTGGCGATCAGGGTCACGCCCGGCGCCCGTTCGGAAAGCGTCGCGGTTGCGGACGGACGCGTGGTGATCAAGGTCCGCGTCAAACCGGAAGACGGCAAGGCAAACGCTGCGGTGCTGGCGCTGCTTGCCGAAGCCTTGGGGATCGCGACGTCACGGCTTCACATGTTGCGCGGCGCAACTGGTCGCGACAAGCTGGTGCAGATCGAGCTTTAGTCAGCCGACCGGGACCCCGATCACGAATTTGACCAGCCACGAATCCGCGTTTGCGCCGTAACCCTTGCCGATGCCGGCGTTGATATCAAACCCGCCCACGGGAAAATCGGCGGTCAGGTAGGTGGCATGTTCGGTCCCGCTGAACTGCGCCAGCGAGCGCAGTTCACCCAGCTCGTTATAGCTTTCTACCCCAAGCGTCAGCGTGTCGCTGACCTTGTAGCCGACCTTTGAGGTGATCTCGAAAGTGGCAGGCGCTGGCACCGGGCCGGAAACCTTGAAGCCGAAGTTGCCGTTCACCCCCAGGTTCCAGCGCTCTTCGCGCCATCCGGCAATCAGCTTGACCTCGCTGTTCCAGGGATTTTCATCGAGCCGGTGCGCCACGCGCCCCAGTTCCCAGTTGATCCCCCAGTACAGGCCCTGATCCTTGTGCGGGGCCAACCATTTCAACCGCCCCTTGATCCCCTGCACCCGGGCCACGCCATCGGCGGCGACCGTGGCGACAGGGATATAGGCCCCCAGCTCAAACCCGCCACCCAGCCCCAGTGACAGTTCGGGGGTAATCCGCAGGCGGTGCCGCGGCGATTCGGCGCCAGGATAGGCGGGCGTCCCATCGCCGTCCAAGACGTAGCTCAAATGGAGATCGAGCCCGAACTCCCCGCGCGCACCGATCTCGTCGAGATAGACCTGGATCTCCTCGTCTGTGGCCCAGGCGGGACTGGCGGCAAGCATGGCGGTCAGGGCCAGCAAAGGCCCGCCGGTGAATCGGATTGGCATAGTCGCTCCCTCCCCTTGGAGCGGAGGCCCCTAGCACATTTCCGTCAGGCTGACGACAGAATGCTGGCCACCTTGCCGCGTTCTATCCGGGCGAGCGCGGCGTCCAGCGAGGCGACCCGCTCTGCCCCGGCGAACCGGGGCGTGCTGCGGGCCAGTGCTTCCCAGACACTGCGCGGCATATCGCACAGAATCACCCGGGTGCCCCACGCTCGGGCCTGAGTCACGAAGGATTCGAGCACGTGGATGCCCGAGGAATCGATATAAGGCACCCGATCGAGCCGCAAGACGACCACTTTGGGCGTTCGTCCGATCCGCCCCAGGGCCTCCAGCATGTCGCTGGCCACGCCGAAGAACATTGGCCCGGCGATCCGGAATACCTCGACTCCGGCGGGCAGCGCGGCGCGCTGGTCTGGATCCTCGACGCTTTCATCGTCTCCCAGCACGCCGGTTGCCTCGCTCATCCGCGCCATGAACAGCAGCGAAGCCAGCGTCACCCCGACTCCGATCGCGACGGTCAGATCCACCAGCACAGTCAGCGCGAACGTCAGCAGCAACAGGGCCCGCTCGCCCGCTTCCATCCGCATCAGCGTGCGGAACCGTTCGGCTTCGCTCATGCCCCAGGCCACGATCAGCAGGATCGCCGCCAGCGCGGCCATCGGCACAAAGGCGACCAGCTTGCCGGCGATCAGCAGGATCGCCAGCAGGAACACCGCGTGCATCATCCCGGCCACCGGGGTACGGGCGCCTGCACGTACATTGGTCGCGGTCCGCGCGATCGCCCCGGTGGCGGGCAGTCCGCCGAACAGGGCCGAGGCGATATTGGCGACCCCCTGAGCGACCAGTTCCTGGCCGGGCCGGTGCTTGAACCCGGTCATGCCATCGGCGACCACGGCGGATAGCAGCGCCTCGATTCCGGCGAGGAAGGCGATGGTGAAGGCCGAGGGCATGATATCGCGCAGCATTGCCAGCGACACAGCCGGGATGTGCGGAGCCGGCAGTCCGGTCGGCATCGCCGGAAAGCGCTGGCCGACGGTCTCGACGGGCAGGTGCAGCAGCGCCGCCACCACAGAGGCGCCGACGATCGCGATCAGGTAGCCGGGAAGCCGCGGATTGATCCGCTTGAGCAGCAGGATTGCGCCCAAGGTCGCCGATCCCAGCGCCACCGCAGTCCACGACATGGTGCCCAGCGCGCCGAGATAGGCCTGCCACTTGCCGATGAATTCGGCGGGGACTTTGCCTGCCTGCAACCCCAGAAAATCGCCGATCTGGCCCGAAGCGATGATCACCGCGATCCCGGCGGTGAAGCCGGTCACGACCGGCATCGGCACAAACCGCATCAGCTTACCCAGGCCGGCATAGCCCGCGACGATCAGGATGATCCCGGCCATCGCGGTCGCCAGCAGCAGCCCGGCATAGCCGTGGCTGGCGATCACCCCCGCGATCACCACCACGAACGCCCCGGTCGGACCGCCAACCTGCACCCGGCTTCCACCCAGCGCCGAAATCAGGAAGCCGGCAACAATCGCGGTAACCAGTCCCTTGTCGGGCGAGGCACCGCTAGCAATCCCCAGCGCCATGGCCAGCGGCAGCGCAACGACCGCCACCGTCAGCCCGGCCACCAGATCGGCGCGCAGCAAGGCAGACGTATAGCCTTCCTTGAAGATGGTCAGCAATTTGGGCTGCATGGTTCCCGGCCTTACCCGCTGAAAGCCGGAATGGCGAGATCAGTCGCGCGCCATGCCCGTGGCCATGCGTTCCAGCACGTCGGCCATCGCCTCGGCGATTTCGCGATCAGCCAGTTCGGTCTCGGCGAGCGCGCGGCGCATCGCCTCGGCCCATTGGGTGGCGGTCGGGCGGGTGATCGGAAACGGGGCGTGCATCGACATCATGCATTTGCCGGGATTGGCCTCGAACCAGTCGCGCGGGCCGCCAGCCCAGCCGGCCAGGAACAGCGGCAGTGCGCGGCGCATCGGGGCCAGGTCGGCGGCGTGCATCGCGCGCAGCTGCGCGTAGGCCGGATCCTGGTCCATCAGGTCATAAAACCGGTCGGTCACCGCACGCAGCGCGGCGTGACCGCCGATCCGCTCGAACGGCGAGAGCGCAAGAGCTTCGGCAGTGGAGTTTTCGCTCACGGTATGCTCCGGGGCAGGGAACGCGGAGGCTGACAGCTAGCCCGCCCGCCGACTCCTCGCCTTGACCGCGATCAATCCGCCTCGCCGCTGGGCTCCGGTGCGGCCTTGGGTTTGCCCCTGGTCTTCTTCGGCGCCTTTGCCTCTGCCGCTGGAGCCTTGGCCTTGGCTTTGGCGCCGCGCGGCAGCTTGGGCGGGGCTGGGGTCAGCTCGAAGGCCAGCACGCCATCCTTGACCGAAACGTGCACTTCGCCGCCGTGGCGCAGCTTGCCGAACAGCAGCTCTTCGGCCAGCGGCTGCTTGACCTTGTCCTGGATCAGCCGGGCCATCGGCCGTGCGCCATAGAGCTTGTCATAGCCGCGCGCCGCCAGCCATTCGCGGGCATCCCCGTCAAACTGGATATGGACGTTCTGTTCGGCCAGCTGCAGTTCCAGCTGAAGCACGAACTTGTCGACCACGCGGCTGATCACCGCAGTGGGCAGGTAGGCAAACGGCACCACCGCATCGAGCCGGTTGCGGAATTCGGGGCTGAACATCCGCTTGACCGCTTCGTCGCCGGCATCCTCCTTGGAGACATCGCCAAAGCCGATGCCCTGCTTCGCCATGTCCGACGCGCCGGCATTGGTGGTCATGATCAGCACCACGTTGCGGAAATCGACGGTCTTGCCGTGGTGGTCGGTCAGGCGGCCGTTGTCCATCACCTGCAGCAGGATGTTGAACAGGTCCGGGTGGGCCTTCTCGATCTCGTCGAGCAGCAGGACGCAGTGCGGCTGCTGGTCGACCGCATCGGTCAGAAGCCCGCCCTGGTCATAGCCGACATAGCCCGGAGGCGCGCCGATCAGGCGGCTGACCGAATGGCGCTCCATATATTCCGACATGTCGAAGCGCTGGATCGGGATGCCCATGATGTCGGCCAGCTGCTTGGCCACTTCGGTCTTGCCGACCCCGGTGGGGCCCGAAAACAGGAACGAGCCAATCGGCTTTTCAGGATCGCGAAGGCCTGCGCGCGACAGCTTCATCGCGCTGGCCAACACTTCGATCGCCTGATCCTGCCCAAACACCACGCGCTTGAGATCGCGCTCAAGATGCTCGAGCGCCTGGCGGTCATCCGAGGAGACCGACTTGGCAGGAATCCGCGCCATGGTGGCGATGACCGCCTCGATCTCGCGGCCGGTGATGGTTTTCTTGCGGCGGCTGGGCGGGACCAGCATCTGCATCGCGCCCACCTCGTCGATCACGTCGATCGCCTTGTCGGGCAATTTGCGGTCGTTGATGTAGCGCGCGGAAAGCTCCACCGCCGTCTTGATCGCCTCGGGCGTGTACTTGACCTTGTGATGCTCCTCGAAGGCGCTGCGCAGCCCCTTCAGGATCTTGATCGTGTCCTCGACCGTGGGCTCGTTGACGTCGATCTTCTGGAACCGGCGCAGCAGCGCGCGGTCCTTTTCGAAGTGGTTGCGGAATTCCTTGTAGGTGGTCGACCCGATGCAGCGGATCGTCCCGCCCGACAGCGCGGGCTTGAGCAGGTTGGAGGCGTCCATGGCCCCGCCGCTGGTTGCCCCGGCGCCGATCACGGTGTGGATCTCGTCGATGAACAGCACCGCGTGTGGCATCTTCTCCAGCTCGTTCACCACTTGCTTGAGTCGTTCCTCGAAATCGCCGCGATAGCGGGTTCCGGCCAGCAGCGCGCCCATGTCGAGCGAATAGATCACCGCCTCAGCCAGCACTTCGGGCACTTCGCCCTCGATGATCTTGCGCGCCAGGCCCTCGGCGATGGCGGTCTTGCCCACGCCCGGATCGCCGACATAGAGCGGGTTGTTCTTGGAGCGGCGGCAGAGGATCTGGATCGTACGGTCGACCTCCGGCCCGCGACCGATCAGCGGGTCGACCTTGCCGGCCAGCGCCTTTTCGTTGAGGTTGACGCAGAACTGGTCGAGCGCGGAATCCTTCTTGCCGTCCTTGGTCTGGGCCTTGTCTTCCTGGGCCGGCATTTCGGTTTCGGCGCCCTTGGGTGCGTGATCCTCGATCCGCTTGCCGCCCTTGCCGATCCCGTGGCTGATGAAGCTGACCGCATCGAGTCGGCTCATGTCCTGCTGCTGAAGGAAATAGACGGCATAGCTGTCCCGTTCGGAAAACAGCGCGACCAGCACGTTGGCGCCGGTGACGGTGTCCTTGCCCGAAGACTGGACATGGAGGATCGCCCGCTGGATCACCCGCTGGAAACCGGCAGTGGGGGCGGGTTCGCCCTTTTCCTGGGTCTTGAGCGACTGGTATTCCTGGTCGAGGTACTGCTTCACGACCTCGCCCAGCTCGCCCAGGTCAACTCCGCAGGCCTGCATCACCTGCGCCGCGTCGCCGTCGTCGATCAGCGCCAGCAGCAGGTGCTCCAGCGTGGCATATTCGTGGCTGCGCTCTGCGGCATTGGCCAGGGCGGAGTGCAGGGTCTTTTCAAGGCTCTGGGCGAAACTGGGCATCTAGGGGTCTCTCTTGACGTCAGACTGGACTGCGGCAGGTAAGTTTCGGCTTGCCGGAGAATATGAACGGCTATGGTTAACCAAACCTATATGGGGAGCCGCCGCAAGGCCGAAAGGGGCGGCGGTCATCATCAGCTCGATCGAGGCTTGAACAAGGCGTCGGCGGCGCTGCGGTGCGCGGCCGCCCGGTCCCGGTGGGCGCGGACCCGGACGATCTCCGCCTCGAGCACGGCAATGCGCTCGTCGAGCTCGTCCTGCGAATAGGCGTCGAGCAACTCCTTCGCCAGCTGGTCGGCGGCATCGCCTTTCGGACGGGGTAGATCGTCTTCCATCTCCGGGTCAGAATCGGACCAGTTGGGCTTGCTGTCAACCGATCCCGGCGATAGGGGCCGCGACAGCGGCAACACCTGTGGCGCGGAGCGGATACAATGAACCAAATGCCTGAAACCATGACGGCAATCGGCTTCGACGTCCCCGGCGGCCCCGACGTGCTGCGGCCAGAGACGGTGCCGGTGCCGGTACCGGCACCGGGCCAGGTGCTGGTCAAGGTCGCCTTTGCCGGGGTCAACCGCCCCGATGTGATTCAGCGCCAGGGCTTCTATCCGCCGCCTCCGGGGGCCTCACCGATCCCCGGACTGGAGATCGCGGGCGAGGTGGTGGCGCTGGGCGGCGATGCCGATCCGGCGCTACTGGGCCGCAAGGTCTGCGCGCTGGTTTCGGGCGGGGGCTATGCCGAGTACTGCCTGGCCGAGGCGGCCGTGTGCCTGCCAGTTCCCGACGATCTGCCGCTGGCATCGGCTGCGGCGCTGCCCGAAACGCTGTTCACCGTCTGGCACAACGTCTTCGAGCGCGGCTATGCCCGCGACGGTGAGACGCTGCTGGTCCACGGCGGTACCAGCGGGATCGGCAGCATGGCGAGTCTGCTGGGCAAGCTGATGGGTCTGACAGTGATCGTCACCTGCGGCGGCACCGACAAGTGCGCCGCGGCGCTGGCGATCGGCGCTGACCATGCGATCGACTACAAGGCGCAGGACTTTGTCGCCGAAGTGGCACGGATCACTGGTGGCAGGGGGGTGGAGCTGGTGCTCGACATGGTGGCCGGCGACTATGTGCCGCGCAATCTGGCCTGCCTGGCCGACGATGGCCGCCACGTGACAATCGCGGTCCAGGGAGGGCTGCGCGCCGAGCTTAACATGGCGGAGATCATGCGCCGCCGCCTGACCCTGACCGGATCGACCCTGCGCCCGCGCTCCAACACCTTCAAGGCGCTGCTGGCGCAGGAAATCGCGGCCTATGCCTGGCCTTTTGTCGAAAGCGGGGTCCTGCGCCCGGTGATGGACCAGACCTTTGCGCTGCGTGATGCCGCTGCGGCCCATGCCCGGATGGAAGCCGGTGCGCACATCGGGAAGATCGTGCTCGCCGCCGGGTGATCAATCGGGATTGGGGTCGGTGCCTTCGGGTTCGCGCGGGTCGGGTTCGGCGCCCTGCGGTTCCGTGCCCAGCTGCTCGTCCCCGCGATCCGTTTCTGAATTGTCGATCATGCCGCGGTTGACCTCTTCGTCCGAGGGTTCGTCGGCGGTGGCGGTATCCTCGCCGTCTTCCAGGTCAATCGTGCGAACGTCGTTTTCCAGCTTGCGCTTGAGCGAGGGATTGGTCGCCAAAGCCAGAGCATCGAACATCGAGACGAATTCGTGCGCGGCTGCGCTTGTGGATTCGCGGCTCGCCATCGCAGCGATCAGCGCCTTGGTGTGGCGCTGGAAATAGTCCTCGACCTTTTGCTCGCTCAGCACCTTGTTCACGCCCATCGGCAGCGCGGGAACCTCGATCGTCACTTTGACTTCGCTGTGCAGCGGCTGCTGACCGGGGGTGAATTGAAGCAGAAAGGTCGATCCGTCCTTGCTTTCGCTGGAGGGGATCGTGAACAGCAGCTCGGACTTGCCGCGGCGCTCGACCCGGACCCGGCTGCTGCCGTAGCCGGCCTCGGTCAGGGGCGATGACAGGCTGGCCAGCGCGGCGAATTCGTCGACCAGCATCGCCGCCGGAACCTTGGCCGGTTCGGTGAAATCGGGGCCCGAAGGTCCGCATCCGGCAAGTCCGCTGAGCGCGGCCATGGCAAGTATTGAACGGTTCAAGCTGTCCCCCAGTGTTGACGCAGCGATACCATGGCAAGTTTTAAGGCTTGGTTTCTTGGCTTGCTCCGCAGCGCAAATGCGCCTAAACCGCACGGCGAACGGCCGCTCCGCAAGGGGCGGCCCTATCTATTTCAAGTCCCATTCTGGCGGAGATTTCCCGTGACCCAGCCGACCCCGCTGATGCCGCATGCCACTGCTTCGTGGCTGGTCGACAACACCGCGCTGTCCTTTGAACAAATCGCCGAATTCTGCGGCCTCCACATTCTTGAGGTTCAGGCCATGGCCGACGACCTGGCCAGCAGCAAATATACTGGGCGCGATCCGGTGCGCGCGGGCGAGCTCAACATGGCCGAGATCGAAAAGGGCCAGGATGATCCGAACTATTCGCTGGTGATGCAGAAGGCCCCGGTCACGGTGAGTCGGACCAAGGGTCCGCGCTATACTCCGGTGTCGAAGCGGCAGGACAAGCCCGACGGGATTGCCTGGATCCTGCGCAACCATCCCGAAATCTCGGACGCGCAGATCGGCAAGCTGATCGGCACCACCCGCAACACCATCGCCGCGATCCGCGATCGCAGCCACTGGAACATCGCCAATATCCAGCCCAAGGACCCGGTTACGCTGGGCCTGTGTTCGCAGCGCGAACTGGACGCGATCGTGGCCAAGGCCGCGAAAAAGGCTGGATTGATCGACCAGGCCGGCGACGATGCACGGCTGGGCGATGACCGCGTGGCCCTGATCGAAGAGCTGCGCGCCGAACGCGATGCCCACACCAAGGCTGCCGCCGAAGCCGCGCAAGAAGCCGAGGCCGCTGCCTGGCTCGAAGCCAAGCGCACCGCCGAAGCCGCCGGGACCGCCGAGGCCGAATAATTTCGCTCCGGCGGTTGAAAGCGCTTCCCGCGCTTGCCCTGGTAGCACCGCACGGGCTAGGCTGCTAACATGGCTGTCAATAACCCCGGCGCGGAACCATGGCGCGCGCATTATGCCCATCCCCGACCGTGGGACATGGCGTTTCCGGCGCTGTCGCTGCCCGATTTCTTTGCGCGATCGGCTGCCGATCACGGTGACAAGCCGCTGGTCGATTTTCTCGGGCGGCGCTTCAGCTATTCCGAACTCTACAGCGAGGCGCAGGCCTTTGCCGCTGGCCTCCAGGCCTTGGGCGTGGTCAAGGGCGACCGGATCGGTCTCTATCTGCCCAATGTCCCGATCTATGTGTCCGCCTATTACGGCGCGATGATCGCGGGGGCGACCGTGGTCAATTTCAGCCCGCTCTACACCGCGCAGGAACTGGAAGCGCAGGTTGCCGATTCGGGTACCCGGATTCTGGTTACGATCGATTCGTCGGCGCTGCTGCCCACTGCGCTCAAGGTTCTGGCCGGTTCGGCGCTGGAGCGGCTGGTGGTATGTCCGCTGGCGGCCATGCTCAGCTGGTCGAAGGGACTGGCGCTGCGGCTGGTCGGGCGCAAGTCGCTGTCCCGGATTCCGGCCCAGCCCGACGTCATCCGCTGGGGCGAGCTGTTGTCGCACGATCCGCCGCATCCGGTGACGCTTGATCCGGATGAGGACCTTGCCTTGCTGCAATACACCGGCGGGACCACCGGCACGCCCAAGGGGGCGATGCTGACCCACCAGAACCTGTCGGCCAACGCCCGGCAGGTCGCCGCGATCGATCCGCAGGCCGGCGCGCACGACATGATCATGGGCGTTCTGCCGCTGTTCCACGTCTTCGCCAACGTCTGCGTGCTCAACCGCACCGTGGCCAACGGCGGCTGCATCGCGATGCTGCCGCGCTTCGATGCCGGGCAGGCACTCAAGACCCTGGTTCGGGTCCAGGCCACCGCCATGCCGGGCGTGCCGACGATGTATCAGGCGCTGCTGGACCATCCCGACCTTGGCAAGACCGACTTTTCATCGCTCCGGGTGTGCATTTCCGGCGGTGCGCCGCTGCCCGGGCCGCTCAAGGCACGGTTCGAGGCGGCGACCGGCGCGCGGCTGGTCGAAGGGTACGGCCTGACCGAAACCTCGGGCGTAGTTTCGACCAACCCCTACGAGGGTGAGGACCGGGTCGGCACGATCGGCCAGCCGCTGCCGGCGACGCGGGTCCGCCTGCTCGACAAGGAAGACCCGGCCCGCGATGCGCCCGACGGCGAACCGGGCGAGCTGGCGATCCAGGGTCCGCAGGTCATGCGCGGCTATTGGCGGCGCCCCGAAGCCGCGCTGGCGGCCTTTGCCGAGCGCCCGAACGGGCGCTGGCTGCGCACCGGCGACGTCGCGGCGATCGACGCCGAAGGCTATGTGCGGATCGTCGACCGGATCAAGGACATGATCGCGGTGGGCGGCTTCAAGGTCTTCCCCAGCCAGGTCGAAGCGGTGATCGAGGAGCATCCGGCGGTCAAGGAGGTGTTGGTGATCGGCATGCCCGATCCCTACCTTGGCGAAGTACCGCGCGCCTATGTCACGCTGAACGAGGGTTCGCCGGAGACCGGAACGCAACTGGCCGACTGGCTGAACAGCCGCGTCGGCAAGCACGAACGGGTCGATTCGGTGGTGGTGCGCGAAAGTCTGCCCAAGACGATGATCGGCAAGCTGGACCGGAAAGCGCTCAGGGCAGAGGTGGCGCAGCAGGCCTGATCGGCAGGCCGCCCACAGGCACGAGCAATCAGCTGGCCGCGAGGCTGACCACGGTAGCGTCTTCGCCCGCAGCGCGCGGGGCGAAACGGCCGTCGACCTGGGCGCCCTGCTCAATCGTCAGCGCGTCGTAATGGACGTCGCCGTGGATCCGGGCGCTTTTCAGCACCACCAGATCACGCACCGCGATCGTGCCGCGGACCGTGCCCGAGAGCCGGGCGCTCTCTGCCTTGACCGCGCCGACAATCTCGCTGCTTTCGCCCTGGACCAGAGCGGTGCAGGTGACATCGCCTTCGACGTGACCGTCAATATGCAGGTCGGCCGAGGCGGTGACATCGCCCTTGATGCGGATATCGGCGCCAAACACCGAAAAGGTTGATCCGGCCATGGACCTACCGCCCGTTACCGGCGCTGCCGCGCGGGACTTCTGAAACATGGGACGCAGCCTCCAGAAAGGGACGCGGGTTGAGCGGCTGATCGTTCAGCCGCACTTCGAAATGCAGATGCGGGCCGGTCGATCGTCCGGTGCTGCCGATTGCGCCGATGACGTCGCCTGACTTGACCGACTGGCCCAATTGCGCCGCAAACCGCGACATATGGGCATAGCGGGTCATCAGGCCGTTGCCGTGATCGACTTCGATGCAGTTGCCGTATCCCGACTTGATTCCGGCGAAGCTGACGACGCCGCGCGCCGCAGCATAGATCGGCGCGCCGACCGGGCCCTTGAAATCGAGTCCGGCGTGGAAAGCGCCGCCGCCGGTGAACGGATCGGCGCGATAGCCGAAGCCGGACGAGATATATTCAAGGCTGGCCGGAAGCACCTGGGGAATCCCGCGCACCGAACGTTCCAGCGTGTCCATCCGGGCGAGGCTGAGCCCCAGCCGCTGGAAGCGCGGGTCGATCTTGCCGTCACGCCCGGTGGCGAGCCGGAGCAGCGGACCACCCTGCGCCGCACGGTTGTCCACCGCCGCGAGCATCGCCTGCGGGTTGAGGCCGAGGCTGGCCAGCCGGGCCGAGGCCTGCGCGGCACGGCGGTCGGCCAGGCGGGTCAGCGATTCGACGAAGGCCAGCTGGCGGGCTTCGATCCGCGCGAGATTGCCGGCCTCGGGCAGACTTGTGCTGACCTTCTTGACCGTTTCGGCAGCAGCGCCCGAGCTGTCGGACACAGTCTCACCGGCCCGCGCGTCCTGAGGCAGTTCGCCCAGGTGGGCCTTGGTCACCTGCTCGATGAAGTCCTGCCGCTTGCCGAGATCGTCGGCCACCTTGTCGAGATCGCCGCGATAGGCCGTCACCCGGCTTTCCGCGCTGGCGATCTTGGCCTCGCGGTCGAGCAGGGCCATGCGGTCCCGCGTCGAGAGAATGCTCGATATCGCCATCGCAGCCATCGTTACCAGCCAGACGGCCAGCAACGCTGCGGCAAGGCCCGCACCGATCATCTGCACGCGCGATGAAATCTTGATGAAACGGACCTGCCCCTGCGACCGCATGAAAAATTCGCGATCCGGGAACCAGCTCCGCAGGCGGCCCTCTAACCCGCCAACGGCCAATTTTTGCAAGACGACCCCGAGTCCTTTTGTCCCTTTATGGGAGCGCCGCTATCAGCTTCGTGCGGCGCTGGCGAATCCCGAAGTGGTCGATGGCGCTGAATCGAACGACTCGCGCGACGAATCGTTTTCGTTGCTGACAGGGTGGTAAGTGGACACCGGCGGACGGCAGGGCAAACCGGGCTGGCGCCACTCCGCCGTGACAAGCCGAAGCCGCAGTGATAGGCGCTTTTGCGTCATGACTGCTGAACCCGCTCCCCGCTGCGAATCGCCCGAAACGCTGGTTGCCCGGCTGGCCCAGGCCGGTCGCGCGGCGCAGCGCCAGCTCGCCCGGCTCGATTCGACCGCCAAGGCCCGCGCACTCCACGCCGCCGCCGCCG
>JABFRE010000020.1 GCA_013141325.1 Novosphingobium sp. | reverse complement strand
ATGTATTCGACCTACGAAGCCCCGAGCTTTGGCCTTGCCGGTGATTTGGGGCCGGAGAACGAGGCCTGGCCATCGGATCGGCGCAAGATCGTGATCCTGGGTGGCGGACCCAACCGGATCGGGCAGGGGATAGAGTTCGACTATTGCTGCGTCCACGCCTGCTTTGCGCTGGCCGAGGCGGGCTATGAAACCATCATGGTCAACTGCAACCCGGAAACCGTCTCGACCGACTATGACACGTCCGACCGGCTCTATTTCGAGCCGCTGACCGGCGAGGATGTGCTGGAAATCCTGCGGGTTGAGCAGCAGGCCGGCGAGCTGGTGGGGGTGATCGTTCAGTTCGGCGGGCAGACCCCGCTCAAGCTCGCCCAGACGCTGGAAGATGCCGGGATCCCGATCCTGGGGACCAGCCCCGATGCGATCGACCTGGCCGAAGACCGTGAGCGGTTTGCCGCGCTGGTCGGCAAGCTGGGGCTGAAGCAGCCCGCCAACGGCATCGCCCGCAGCCGTGACGAGGCCGTCGCGGTGGCCAACCGGATCGGCTATCCGGTGCTGATGCGGCCGTCCTATGTGCTGGGCGGCCGGGCAATGGAGATTGTCGACAGCGAGGCGCAGCTCGACAACTACATCGCCACCGCGGTGCAGGTATCGGGTGACAGTCCGGTGCTGATCGACCAGTACCTTCGCGATGCCGTGGAATGCGATGTCGATGCACTGTGCGACGGCACCCGGGTTGTCGTGGCCGGGGTGATGCAGCACATCGAGGAGGCCGGGATCCATTCGGGCGACAGCGCCTGCACCCTGCCGCCCTACAGCCTTTCGCCCGAGATCATCGCCGAGATGGAACGTCAATCCGAAGCGCTCGCCATGGCGCTGGGGGTCAAGGGGCTGATGAACGTCCAGTTCGCGGTCAAGGGCGATGATGTCTACCTGATCGAGGTCAACCCGCGCGCCAGCCGGACCGTGCCCTTCGTCGCCAAGGCGATTGGCCAGCCGGTCGCCAAGATCGCGGCAAGGGTGATGGCGGGCGAAATGCTCGACACGTTCCCGCCGTTCAAGCGCGATCTGCCCTATATGGCGGTCAAGGAAGCCGTGTTCCCCTTCGCCCGGTTCCCCGGGGTCGATCCGGTGCTTTCGCCGGAAATGAAGAGCACCGGCGAAGTGATGGGGATCGACGCGACCTTTGCCCAGGCCTTTGCCAAGGCCCAGCTGGGCGCCGGAATGCGGCTGCCCACGGAAGGGGTGGTGTTCGTTTCGGTCAAGGACGGCGATAAACCGGTGATCCTGCCGGCGGCGCGCATTCTGGTTGAACAGGGCTTCACCCTGATCGCGACCGGCGGCACCGCGCGCTATCTGGCCGAGGCCGGGGTGCCGGTCGAGCAGGTCAACAAGGTGGCCGAAGGGCGCCCGCACATCGTCGACCGGATCATCGACGGCGAAGTGGCGCTGATCATCAACACCACGGAAGGCTGGCAGAGCCTGAAGGATTCTCAATCGATCCGCGGATCGGCGCTGACCGGCAAGGTGCCGTACTTCACCACCGCCGCCGCTTCGGTGGCCGCCGCCGAGGCAATTGCAGCCGTGAAGGGCGCAAAACTTGAAGTGAAGTCACTGCAAGCCTATTATAGCTGAAACGAACGTGCCTTCCCGACAGCAGCGATAGGCCGGATCCTGTGCCAAAGGCGGCACGGGGCACCGGAATAGTCACTCTGGTCGGGCGGCAGCAAGGAGGACGGACAGGGTCATGGCAAGTGTCGAAAAGCTGCCGATGCTGGCGGAAGGCTATGAAAAGCTGATCGCCGAGCTGAAAGCGCTGCGTGAGGAGCGGCCCAGAATCGTCGATGCGATCGAGGAAGCGCGCGCCCACGGCGACCTGTCCGAAAACGCCGAATACCACGCTGCGAAGGAACGGCAGGGTCAGGTCGAAATGGCCATCGCCGATCTGGAGGACAAGGTCAGCCGCTCGCAGATCGTCGATCCCGCGACGCTGTCGGGCGACCGGATCATTTTCGGGGCAACCGTCTCGCTGCTCGACGATGATGAAAAGCCGGTGCGCTACCAGATCGTCGGGCCCTATGAGGCCGATGCCAAGGTCGGCCGGATCAGCTACAACTCGCCGCTGGGCCGGGCCTTGATCGGCCGCCGGGTGGAGGATGAGATCGAAGTGACCGTGCCTTCGGGCGACCGGTTCTATGTGGTTGAGAAGATCGAGTTCATTTGAGTCAAGGGCGGCGCGTGGCAATCGCCTCTACCGCTTCAGCATATCCGGCTGAAGCAGGCGGTGCAGGTGGACCACCACGTATTTCATCTCGGCATCGTCGATCGTGCGCCGCGCGGCAGAGCGCCAGGCTTCTTCGGCGCTGGCGTAGTCGGGAAAGACGCCGACGAAATCCATCGCCTTCAGATCGGTGAATTCGAGATGCTGCGGATCGCTGACGCGGCCGCCGATCACGAGGTGCAATTTCTGGTCGCTCATCATGGTTCCCGCAGGAAAGAGGAAAGCGGCCCTTTAGCGAATCATGCGTTTCACGCAAGTTCGACGATGGTCTGGGCTATTTGCGTACCCGGGTGGCCAGCTTGAGCGCCTCTCGCGCGACGATCAGACCCGCGCTTCGGGCATTGCTGCGGGCCGAGCCGGCCGCGCGGACTGCCCGCTGGCGCAGCGGTGCGCTGCTTTCGCTGACCTTCGCGAGCTGTTGCTGACCGGCGTCCACTGCGGCGTCGCGGGCCTGCTTGCTCAGCGCCAGGCCCAGCTCACCAGCGACGCTGGCGACCGCGAGCGCGCGCTTGCCCAGCTTGCCGCCAAAGCGCTTGGGCAGCAGTGCCCCGATCAACAGCCCCGTGCCGACTCCCGCAGCAACCGCCAGCCACGGATATTCAGCCGCCAGTGTACGGTAGTCTTCGGGCGGATAGGCATCGGGAAAATGCGCGCGCCGGGGCGGGACCGGCAGGTCCTCGCTCTCACGCGTCAGGCGCGCCTGCGACGCGGCGACCTTGCTGCGGATCCGTTCACGCCTGGCCTCGGCTTCGCTCACGATCTCGATACTCCCTCAAAATTCAGCTGTGCTCATCGCCGTTGTTAGCGCCGTCATCCTGAACGCGCGCTGGCTCGGCTTGCGTGAACAGGTGTTTGAGCTGGGCGAGCACCGGTTCGCGGAAGAACCACAGCACCAGCGCGGCCAGCGTTCCGGCGATGATTCCCTTGCTTTCGCTGGCAACATCCAGCCCGGCGGCGATCGCCTCGCGGACCTCGCGGTCGGCCTTGTCGGCGATCCGGCCGGGAATGCTGCGTGCTTCGAGATCGGCCTTGACCTGCGCCAGGTTGGTATCGAACACCCCGCGCGCGGCGTTGCGGGTGGAGCGGTCTTCCATCAGGCGGCGTTCTGCTTCGGTCACGGCACCGGATCCGTCTCGGCCAGGGCAGCGCGGACCCGCTTCCACCGCCGCAACGCGACCCAGGCCGACAGCGCGGTGCTGGTGAGCAGACCGAGCACCACCGTCAGCAGCGCACCCCACGATCCCATGGCAGGCGCGAGTGCCAGCAACAGTCCCACCACCAGCGCCATCAGCGTGAAAAAGATCAAGGCCAACGCCAGCAGGGTCCACCCGGCAATGCCCTTGGCACCCGCGCCAGCCACCGCAGCGCGGCTCTTCTGGTAGGCCACCTCCGCCTCAATCAGCGTGCGACCGTCCTCCACGAGGTTTTTCACGTCTTCCACCAGCGATCGCGTCGCCGCGTCGCCGGTGGAAGGTGCAATCAGGGGAGGGACATCATCGGCCATCGGCGCAGACAAAGCCTGTCAGGCGCCTGAGGTCAATCGTTCGAAGAACCGCCCTTGAACAGCCGCGAGACCAGGAACCCGGCCACAGCGGCAATGCCGATCGCCAGACCGGGGCTCTTGCGGACGAATTCCTTGGCATCGTCGCCCAGTTCGTTGAGGTCCTTGGCCTCGATCTTGGCGGCGGTTTCCTGCATCGAACGGGCGGCGGTGCGGGCATAATCGCCATAACGGGTGCCCAGCTTTTCATCGATTGTCCCGGCGTTGTCGGCCACGATCTTGCCCAGGCTGGCAATCGCGTCGCTGGTCTTGGCCTTGCCGTCCTTGGCGAGTTCGCCGGCGCGCTCCTTAGCCTGTCCGGCCATGTCCTTGGCGTCGTCGACCCAATCACCGCTGCGGGCCGCAAATTGTTCTTTGTAGGCACCGGCCTTGGCCTGAGCTTCCTTGCCCAGCGCCTGAGCTCCGGCGCGCGCTTCCTCGATCGCCTTGCTGAACTTTGCCTTGGCTTCAGTCGCGGCGGGCGCGGCGGCCTTCTTGGCGGCAGGCTTCTTTGCGGCGGGCGCCTTCTTGGCGGTCTTCGCGGCGGTGGTGGTGGACTTGGTTGCCATCGTCATTGACCTTTCTTCGCCCCGGGGGAGTGGGCCTGCTGCTGATGTGGGAACGCACTGCTACGTATGCAAGTTCCCTCTATGCTGCATTGCAACTTGCCTGCCAAGACCGCGCTGCTAAGAGCCCGGCAGATGCCCGCCACAAGGAAGCTGCGCCATGACCGCGATCATTGACATCCACGCCCGCGAAATCCTTGATAGCCGGGGCAACCCGACGGTCGAAGTCGATGTCCTGCTGGATGACGGCAGCTTTGGCCGCGCGGCGGTCCCCTCGGGTGCCTCGACCGGTGCGCATGAAGCAGTTGAGCTGCGTGACGGCGACAAGACGCGCTATCTGGGCAAGGGTGTGCTGAAGGCGGTCAAGGCCGTGAACACGGAGATCAGCGACGCCCTGCTGGGCCGCGATGCCGAGGATCAGCGCGATATCGACGCGGTGATGATCGAACTGGACGGGACCGAGAACAAGGCCCGCCTTGGTGCGAATGCGATTCTGGGCACCTCGCTGGCCGTGGCCAAGGCGGCGGCCAATGCGCGCGGTCTGCCGCTCTATTCCTACATCGGCGGGGTTGCAGCCCATGTCCTGCCGGTGCCGATGATGAACATCATCAACGGCGGCGAGCATGCCGACAACCCGATCGACTTCCAGGAATTCATGATCATGCCGGTCGGCGCGTCCTCGCTGGCCGAGGCGGTGCGCTGGGGATCGGAGATTTTTCACACCCTTAAGAAGGGCCTGTCCGAAAAGGGGCTGGCGACTGCGGTCGGCGATGAGGGCGGCTTTGCCCCGAACCTCGCCAGCACGCGCGCCGCACTCGATTTCATCATGGCCTCGATCGACAAGGCCGGATTCAAGGCGGGCAGCGAGGTCAAGCTGGCGCTCGACTGCGCGGCCACCGAGTTCTTCAAGAACGGCAAGTACGAAATCAGCGGTGAGGGGCTGTCGCTCAGCCCGGTGCAGATGGCGGACTATCTGGCCGATCTGACCAAGGCCTATCCGATCGTGTCGATCGAAGACGGCATGGGCGAAGACGATTTCGAAGGCTGGAAGGCGATCACCGATCTGGTCGGCGATACGGTCCAGCTGGTTGGCGACGACCTGTTCGTCACCAATCCCAAACGGCTGCGCATGGGGATCGAAATGGGTCTGGCCAATTCGCTGCTGGTCAAGGTCAACCAGATCGGCTCGCTCTCTGAAACGCTGGACGCGGTCAGCATCGCCAACCGCAATGGCTATACCGCCGTGATGAGCCACCGTTCAGGCGAAACCGAGGACGCGACCATCGCCGATCTGGCGGTGGCGACCAACTGCGGTCAGATCAAGACCGGCAGCCTGGCCCGCTCGGACCGGCTGGCCAAGTATAACCAGCTGATCCGCATCGAGGAAGAGCTGGGTGACGCCGCGGTCTATGCCGGGGCAGGGGCCTTCGGCCGTCTGAGCTAAGCATCGGCCAACGGCCAAGGCCGTTCGACCAACGGGAATTGTCCTGCCGATCGTTTCGCGCCTATGCTGGCGCGGAAATGGGGAGAGGGCTGGCGCTGTGCGTGCCGGCCGGCTGGAGGACATTACCATGCGCAACACCAAGCTGATCGCGGCACTGTTTCTGGGCGTGGCGACCGTCTCGCTGGGGCCGATCGCCTGCAAGATGAGCGGTACGAGCGAAGCCGTGGCCGGGACCGGCCTGGGGATCGACCCGGCGATGATGGACAAGGCGGTGAAGCCGGGCGACGATTTCTACGGCTTCGCCAATGGTGGCTGGCAGAAGGCGACCGAAATTCCGGCCGACCGTTCCAGCATCGGCGGGTTCTTCATTGCCACCGAAACGACCGACAAGCAGCTGGGCGATCTGATCGCCGCGATCTCAAAGTCCAGCGCGGCGGCCGATACCGATGAGGGCCGGATTCGCGACTATTACAACACCTTCATGGACCGCGCGAAGATCGATGCCGCGGGCATGGCCCCGGTCAAGCCGGACCTCGACCGGATCGCCGCGATCACCGACACAAAAGGGCTTTCCGCGGTGCTGGGCGGCAATATCCGCGCCGATGTCGATCCGCTCAACTCCACCAATTTCCAGACGCCCAATCTGTTCGGCGTGTTCGTCACCCAGGCGCTCGCCGGGGGTGAGGTGCTGCCCTACATGCTGCAGGGCGGGCTGGGCATGCCAGAGCGGGAATATTACCTGTCGGCCGATCCCAAGATGGTCGAACTGCGCACCGCCTACAAAGCCTATGTCGCCAAGCTGCTGGGTGAAGCTGGCGTCTCAGATCCCGAAGAACGGGCCAAGCGGGTCTTCGATCTGGAAACCCTTATCGCCCAGGCCCACGCGACCCGCGAGGAAAGCGAGAACTTCCAGAAATCGGCCAGCGAATGGAGCCGCGCAGACTTTGCCGCCAAGGCCGCCGGGATCGATTGGGATGCGTTCTTCACTGCTGCCCAGCTGGACAAGCAGCAGAAATTTTCCGCCTACCATGCTCAAGCTATCCCTCGGCTCTCGGCTCTGGTGGCCGGCCAGCCGCTCGACGCCTGGAAAGACTGGCTGATCTTCCACCAGCTCAATTCGAACGCAGCGGTCCTGCCATCGCAGCTGGAAGCGGCACGGTTCGATTTCTATGGAAAGACCCTGCAAGGCACCACGGCGCCGCGCCCGCGCGACAAGCTGGCGCTGGCGGCGGTCAACGGCGCGCTGGGTGACGCGCTGGGCAAGCTCTATGTCGACAAGTACTTCCCGGCTTCGGCCAAGAAGGAGGTCGAGGGGATGGTCGATACGATCAAGGCCGCCTTTGCGACCCGCGTCGAAAAGCTAGATTGGCTCGCCCCCGATACCCGCAAGGAAGCCCTGGCCAAGGTCCGCACGATCGAGGTGGCGGTGGGCTATCCCGATACCTGGAAGGACTACACAGGGCTCAAGCTGGGCACTGCCAGTGCCTATGCCAATGCCGAGGCGGCTTCCAGAGTGGCCTATTCCCAGCAGCTCGCCAAGATCGGCAAGCCGCTCGACAAGCGCGAATGGTGGATGAACGCGCAGCTGGTCAACGCGGTCAACCTGCCGGTGCAGAATGCCCTCAATTTCCCTGCCGCAATCCTCCAAAGGCCATTCTTCGACGCCAAGGCGGACGCAGCCTACAACTATGGCGCGATCGGCGCGGTGATCGGGCACGAGATCAGCCATTCGTTCGACAACAACGGTGCGGCCTTCGATGCCACCGGCAAGATGCGCAACTGGTGGACCGCTGCCGATCTGGCCAAGTTCAACCAGATCGGTCAGGCACTGGCCGATCAGTTCGATACCTACGAGCCGTTCCCCGGCCTGCACGTCAACGGCAAGCTGACTCTGGGTGAGAACATTGCCGACATCGCCGGGCTCGCCGCCGCCTACGATGCCTACCGCGCCTCGCTGAAGGGCAAGGAAGCGCCGGTAATCGACGGCTATACCGGCGATCAGCGCTTCTTCATCGCCTATGGCCAGGCCTGGGCCACCAAGATGCGCGACGAGGCGCTGCGCGGGCGGCTGGCCACCGATGGCCACGCGCCCGGAATGTACCGCGCGTTGACCGTGCGCAACATGGATGCCTGGTACAAGGCCTTCGACGTCAAGCCGGGCGACAAGCTTTACCTGCCGCCCGAGAAGCGCGTCAAAGTCTGGTAGTTGCCAGAGCCTGCCTCCTCGTTTAACCGTTCGTTTAAACGAGGAGGCGAGGGCAGGCATGGCCGATTTCCCGACGGCACCCGCGGCGGTAGAGGCTGGCTGGCTGGAAGGGCATCTGCGCGCCGCTGAGCTGCTGCACGAAGGCCGGATCACCGCGCTGCGCTGGGAACCGATCGGCACCGGCCAGGTCGGCGACAGCGCCCGGTTTCATCTGACCTACGACCGCGAAGGGGCTGGACCAGCCACCGTTGCGGGCAAGTTCCCCGCCGCCGACGAAGTAAGCAGGGGAACCGCCGGGGCCTTTGGCCTCTATGCCAAGGAAGTGGGCTTCTACCGCGAACTGGCGCCGCACCTCGCCATCCGCGTTCCGCAGGTGATCGCCGCCGAACTGGCCGACAACGCGGTTGATTTCGTGCTGATCTTCGAGGACCTGGGCCCGTGCCGCGGCGGCAACCAGCTGGACAGCTGCAGCGCCG
>JABFRE010000115.1 GCA_013141325.1 Novosphingobium sp. | reverse complement strand
GTACAGTTCCTACGATACTACCGATTGTCCCCGAAAGGTGCCTGTCGAAATTTCTCGCAGATTTTTCAATAATATCAGTAGAGTAAGCCGGAGACGGACTCTCAGTCGGTAGATTTCGGATGAAAAATATTTTCGCGTTCTTTTTCAGTTGGTTGTATGAATAAGAACAATCGAGTGGGTAACATACTCGCTCGTGGACCAAGCCCGCAAAGCACTGCCTTCTCCTGCGCCCGTTCACTATCGATGACTTGCGCCGAACCGGCTCAACGCTGCTGAACCAGCTTGGCTTTAACAGCGACTGGATCGAAAAGTGCTTGGCCCGGGTGGATGTGCACCGGCTCGCACGGGTCCCCTTCTTCCGAATAGAAGTGAAACCGGTAGCCGCGCCAATCGAAGACCTTGGGCACGGATCACTCCGCCGCGTTCGCCCCGGCTGCGAACATATCCGGCTCGGCCGCCACCTCATCGCCGGCATCGTTGGCGCCTTCGCTGCCCTTGGCCTTGCGGCGCTGGTCGAAGCTGGACCAGACGTCCTGCCAGTTGCCCTTGGTCGCGCCCTTTGAATATTCGGTGGCGCGGGTTTCGAAGAAGTTGGCGTGTTCGACCCCGTTGAGCAGTGGGGCGAGCCAGGGGAGCGGGTGGTCTTCGACCATGTAGATCGCCGGCAGGCCCAGCTGGCTGAGCCGCCAATCGGCGATGTAGCGGATGTAGCGCTTGATTTCCTTGGCGCTCATCCCCGGCACCGGGCCCTGTTCGAAGGCGAGGTCGATGAAGGCGTCTTCCAGCCGCACGGTCTTCTGGCAGCAATCGATGATGTCTTCCTTGACCGCCTTGGTCAGGCAGCCGCGTTCGGCCGTGAAGGCGTGGAACAGGCGGGTGATCCCTTCGCAGTGCAGGCTTTCGTCGCGGACCGACCAGGTGACGATCTGGCCCATGCCCTTCATCTTGTTGAAGCGCGGGAAGTTCATCAGCATGGCAAAGCTGGCGAACAGTTGCAGTCCTTCGGTGAACCCGCCGAACATGGCGAGCGTGCGGGCGATATCCTCGTCGCTGTCGACCCCGAACTGCTGGAGGTAATCGTGCTTGTCGCGCATTTCCTGGTATTCCAGGAACATGCCGTATTCGCTTTCGGGCATGCCGATGGTGTCAAGCAGGTGGCTGTAGGCGGCGATGTGGATCGTCTCCATGTTGGAGAAGGCGGCCAGCATCATCTTGACCTCGGTCGGCTTGAACACCCGGCCGTACTTTTCGTGATAGCAATCCTGCACCTCGACATCGGCCTGGGTGAAGAAGCGAAAGATCTGGGTCAGCAGATTGCGCTCATGCTCGCTGATCTTCTGCGCCCAGTCACGGCAATCCTCGCCCAGCGGCACCTCTTCGGGCATCCAATGGACCTGCTGCTGGCGCTTCCAGAAATCGTAGGCCCACGGATATTCGAAGGGCTTGTAGGTCTTGCGGGCTTCGAGCAGCGGCATGGGTTACGACTCCGGATGGAAAGCGGTGAGGATAGCGCGGATTGCGGCGCGGGGTGAAATCACGCGGCGCGGTGCGCTGGGGATAGAAGGTGGAAGAAGGGGGAAACGCAGAGACGCAGAGGGAGCAGAGTGCGCAGAGGGGTTCCTCTTCGCGGCGCAGCCGCCTTGATGATCAGCAGGTCCGTAAATCCGAATCCCGCGAGTGTGGAATGGCCTGCAGCCTGGCGCATCCGCTCCGCGCGCTCTGCTCCCTCTGCGTCTCTGCGCGAACCCAATCATGGCCAGAACCAACCGGGCTTAACGCCGCGGTCCTTCCGGTTGCGCCACATCTGCACGTACATCCACAGCCCCGAAAAGGCGAAGAACACCAGCGAAAGCCCGGCCAGCGTGGCGATCACCGTGCCCACCGGGCCAAACTCCTCACCCGAATGCAGGTGGTGGATATAGCCCACCCAGGCGCGGGCCGAATCCGGTGCGGGTTTCGGGCGGCAGATCATGCTGTCGGGGCAGACAAAACCGGCCGGAACAGGCGGTGCAGCGGCTGCCTGTTCGCCCTCTTCGCCGCCGAACTGTTCGGCCCAGACCGGAAGCTGGCTAAGCACGCCGGTCACCGCGATCCACAGCAGGACCATGCCGAACAGAACCGACAACCAGCGATGCCATTTGCGCACGGCCTCTCCCTCCCTATCCGGCCCGCGACAGGCCGATTGAGAACACCGTCAGGGCAAAGCCGGCGGCGGTGATCATCATGCCCCCGATCCGCCGCGCATAGACCGCTTGCTCGCTTCCCCCGCGGCGGGTGAGGACGACGAGCCCGGCGGTGAGGGCAGCCAGGCCGAAACCCAGCATCAGGGACTGGCCGTGGGTCAAACCTATTGCCCCAGCCGGCGCGCTTCGGTCACCGGCAGGCCGGCTTCGGTGGGCACGTAGATCAGCTGGGCCTTGCTGCCTTCCAGCGCCTGGATCTGCAGATAGCGCAGATAGCCTTCGGGGCCGCCGAGCGAGTTCTGGAGGATGGAGTTGGCCTTGGCCGCCCCCTCGGCGCGGATCACTTCGGCTTCGGCCAGCGAAATCGCGCTTTCCTTCTTCGCACGGGCTTCAAGGATCGCAACCTGGCGGCTGCTCTGCGCCTCGGCGAGCGCGGCCTCGCCCGCCAGCCGCTGCTGATAGACGCGGTACTGCGGCCAGCCGACCAGCAGTCCCAGCAGAGCCGCCCCGCCAAGCGCTATGCCCAGCGCGCTGCAGCCGATCTTCTGGTCCATTGCCATCGCCGTCTCCTATCGTTTGCGAAGTGTCCCGGCCATCACTGGCAGGCCAGACATTCCTCGTAATCGGTCTCGGCGGCGAGCTCGATCTTGGGGGCTTCGGCGGTGTTGTCCGCCTCGACCCCGCCGGCGAACCCGGCGCGCTGAACCGACTTCGAGCGCAGGTAGTAGAGGCTCTTGATGCCCTTTTCCCAGGCCTGGAAGTGCAGCTGCATCAGGTCCCACTTCTCGACATCGGCGGGGATGTAGAGGTTCAGCGACTGCGCCTGATCAATGTAGGGAGTGCGATCAGCGGCGAATTCGAGCAGCCAGCGCTGGTCGATCTCGAAGCTGGTCTTGTAGACCGCCTTTTCCTCGGGGCTGAGGAAATCGAGGTGCTGGACCGAGCCGCCGCGTTCGAGGATCGAGTTCCAGACGTTGGTCGAATCCTTGCTCTTCGCCGCCAGCAGCGCCTCGAGATAGGGGTTCTTGACCACAAAGCTGCCCGACAGGGTCTTGTGGGTATAGATGTTGGCCGGAATTGGCTCGATGCAGGCGCTGGTCCCGCCGCAGATGATGCTGATCGAAGCGGTCGGCGCGATCGCCATCTTGCAGCTGAAGCGTTGCATCACGCCCATTTCGGCGGCGTCCGGGCAGGCACCGCGTTCCTGCGCCAGCATCAGCGAAGCCTCGTCGGCCTTGGCGGCGACATGCTTGAACATCTTGAGGTTCCAGGCCTTGGCCATGGCGCTCTCAAACCCGATGCTCTTCTTCTGCAGGAACGAGTGGAAGCCCATCACCCCCATGCCGACGCTGCGTTCGCGCATCGCCGAATACTTGGCGCGGCCCATCTCATCGGGCGCGCGGTCGATATAGTCCTGCAGCACGTTGTCGAGGAAGCGGAGCACGTCCTCGATAAACAGCTCGTCGCCGTGCCACTCTTCCCAGGTTTCCAGGTTGAGGCTGGAGAGGCAGCAGACCGCGGTCCGATCATTGCCGAGATGGTCCTTGCCGGTCGGCAGGGTGATTTCGCTGCACAGGTTCGAAGTCGAGACCTTCAGCCCCAGATCGCGGTGATGCTTGGGCATCATCCGGTTCACCGTGTCGGAGAAGACGATGTAGGGTTCGCCCGTGGCGAGGCGGGTCTCGACCAGCTTCTGGAACAGCGCCCGGGCATCGACGGTGCCGCGCACCGATCCGTCCTTGGGACTGCGCAGCTTGAATTCGGCGCCGTCACGCACGCATTGCATGAATTCGTCGGTCAGCAACACCCCGTGGTGGAGGTTCAGCGCCTTGCGGTTGAAATCGCCCGAGGGTTTGCGGATTTCGAGGAACTCCTCGATCTCCGGGTGGCTGACGTCGAGGTAGCAGGCCGCCGAGCCGCGCCGCAGCGAGCCCTGCGAGATCGCCAGCGTCAGGCTGTCCATCACCCGCACGAAGGGGATGATCCCGCTGGTCTTGCCGTTGAGCCCCACCGGCTCGCCGATCCCGCGGACGTTGCCCCAATAGGTGCCGATCCCGCCGCCGCGGCTGGCCAGCCAGACGTTCTCGTTCCAGGTGCCGACGATCCCTTCAAGGCTGTCCGACACCGAATTCAGATAGCAGCTGATCGGCAGGCCGCGGTTGGTGCCGCCGTTCGACAGCACCGGGGTGGCCGGCATGAACCACAGGCGGCTGATGTAATCGTAGAGCCGCTGGGCGTGGGCCTCGTCGTCGGCATAGGCGGCGGCTACGCGGGCAAACAGATCCTGATAACGCTCGCCAGGCAGCAGGTAGCGGTCGTCGAGCGTTTCCTTGCCGAAGTCGGTCAGCAGCGCATCGCGGGCATGATCGACCTCCACCGCGAAGCGGCGGTCGTGGATCGCCTTGCTGTCGTCGGTCGGCGCGGCGGCGGCCTTGGCCACGGCACTGATCGCCCCGGCCAGCGCCTCAGCGCCCAGCTGTTCAACCAGATCGGCCGAACCCGGGTCGGTCTTTTCGCTCATCGCCACTGCCGGACTCTTGCCCGCATCACCGTCTGCCTCCACCTTTGAACGCGTCGCCGGGGCCTCGGTCGCAGCAACGGGTGCTTCCAGCGCTGCATCCACTTCGGCCATGCTCGGCTCTTCTCCGTTCCTGAAATCCACTTTTGCCCCCAATGCCTCTGAAAATCGTCAACCCTGACCGAATCGCGCAGCGGCCGCAGCCGCTGCGATGTTCTGCTTGTGTTCGAATCGGCTGCCCTGTGCCGATCCTACCACCCTCATGAGAACGAAACGAGAAATACTTATCCCCATTCGTTCCCCAGATCGGTCCGCCGCAGGTCAGGGTTCGCAACCAGAATCGTCCTCGCCGCGCAAATCGCGCAGATGCGATTGAATCTAAGTCTAGAGCCCCCCGGCATGCCGGACCACTATCTATAGTGCCTCAACCGGAGTCGGGCGCAAGAGGGTAAATGCCGCGCTAACCCTGTTTGCGTTCCGCGGAGTCGGCGCATGTCCCTTTCGCGGTGCAGCGACGCGCGGGAATTCGGGGGCTGGCGCGCGGCGCAAGAGTCAAAGTGAATCTGTGAAAAAATTTTTGTCGGTGGACAGCGCCTGCGGGGCGTTGACACGGATAGAATCGGCGCTCGCAATGTTGTTGCGCAAAGCGGCCCCGGCGGCGCAATCCGTGCGCCCTTGCACCGGGCTGTCCGGCCCCTACCTTGGCCTGCGAATCACCTCCCTTTCAACGAGGCAATCCATGTTCAACCTGATCGGCGCCGTGATCAGCGGCTTCTTCATCGGCGTGCTGGCGCGCTTCTTCTACCCCGGCGTGGTCGAGGTGGGAGCGTTCAAGACCATCCTGCTCGGTCTGGCCGGATCGCTGCTGGCCGGACTGGTCGCCGGACGCGGCAGCTTTGGCGAAGGCTTCAACCGCGGTGGCTGCCTGGCCTCCATCCTGGGGGCGATGCTGCTGATCTTTCTGGGCCGGCACCTCGGCTGGCACTGAATCCCGGCTAGCGCGCGATCCCGGCGATCGCGTCCGCCACTTCCTCGACCAGTTCGAGCGGCAGGTCGTGGCCCATGCCCTCGATCTCGTGCAACCGGGCGCCGGGTATCGCTGCGGCGGTGTCGCGGCCGCCTTCGACCGGGACCAGCGGATCGTCGATTCCGTGGATCACAAGGGTGGGGGCCGTCACCCCCTTCAGCCGTTTGCGCCGATCGCCGTCGTCGAGAATCGCCGCGAGCTGACGGCCAGGGCCGGTGGGATGGAAGCTGCGGCGATAGTCGCGTTCGATCCGTTCCTGCAATCGTGCCGTATCGGCCGGATAGGCTGGACTGCCGATGGCGCGGGCGACCTTGGTGACGTGCGGAACGATCTGCTCCAGCGTAGCGTTGGGCGGCGGCGGTTTGAGCAGCGCAGCGAGCGCCTCCGGCCTGGCTGGCGGCAAGCGGCGATTCCCGGTGGTCGACATAATCGAGGTCAGCGAGCGCACCCGATCAGGATAGCCAATCGCCACCAGTTGGGCGATCATCCCGCCCATCGAAGCGCCGACCACGTGGGCCCTTTCGATGCCTAGTGCGTCAAGCAGGGCAACGGCATCAGCGGCCATTTCGGTCAACCGATACGGCAGGCGAGGGCGCAGCCCCAGCAGCCGCATCAGCGCCACCCGGCGAACATTGGGCACGCCGTGCTCTGTAAATTTGGTCGACAGCCCGATGTCGCGATTGTCGTGACGGATCACGTAGTATCCGCGCGCCACCAGAGCTTCGACCAATTCAATCGGCCACAGTGTCAACTGCGCGCCGAGCCCCATGATCAGCAGCAGCGGCGGATTGGCGGGATCGCCGTGCGCCTCGTAGAAGATGTCGATTCCATTGGCGTGAACGTGCGGCATGGGTCCCCCTGTTCGTTTCCAAAGGGAGGTTAGCCGTTTTGCCGGATGCAGCAAGGGACTCCGCCCTTGCCTGGCATCAGCGGCCGCGGGGCCGGACGTCAATCGTCCTTGCCGCTGCGCCAGCCGTGCTCACCGCGTTCGTGGATGATGTTGGCGCGGCCAACAATCAGGTCGTCGACCAGGCCGATCCGCTTCACGTCCTTGTCCTTGTAGGGCAGCGAATGGAGGACATAGCGCATGGCGTTCAAACGGGCGCGCTTCTTGTCGTCGCTCTTGACCACGGTCCAGGGGCTGTCGGCGGTGTCGGTGGCGAAGAACATCGCCTCTTTGGCGCGGGTGTAATCGTCCCACTTGTCCAGACTGGCGAGATCGACCGGCGAGAGCTTCCATTGCTTGAGCGGGTGGACCTTGCGCTCCTTGAAGCGGCGGCGTTGCTCCTCGCGGCTGACCGAAAACCAGAACTTGATCAGGTGGATCCCGCTGCGCACCAGGTTGCGTTCGAATTCGGGGGCCTGGCGCAGGAACTCCTTGTATTCCTCATCGGTGCAGAACCCCATCACCCGTTCCACTCCGGCGCGGTTGTACCATGACCGGTCGAACAGGGTCATTTCGCCCCGGGTGGGCAGGTGTTCGACATAGCGCTGGAAATACCACTGGCCGCGTTCGACCTCGCTGGGCTTTTCCAGCGCGACCACGCGCGCGCCGCGCGGGTTGAGGTGTTCCATCATCCGCTTGATCGTGCCGCCCTTGCCGGCGGCATCGCGCCCTTCGAACAGGATGATTAGCCGCTGGTCGCTCTCCTTGACCCACTGTTGCAGCTTCAGGAGCTCGGTCTGGAGGATGAACTTCTCACGCTCATAATCCTTGCGCAGCATCTTGTACTTGTAGGGATAGCCGCCCTTGCGCCAGTCGTCGGCAAGCTCGTCGCTGGTCCGGCGCGGCTTGCCGGTCGGCTTTGGCAGGCCCAGATGATCGCGCATCCGTGCCGCATCGTCGGGGGACGCGCCGTCGATAATCGCGGCCACGCCGTCGCTGTTCGCACCGCCGGTTGCCGCGGCAACGGCGTCCAGAGCCGCTTCCTCAGCCTCAAGCGCGGCCTCTCCGCGCTCGGCGGCCAGGCTGCTTTCGACGGCCGGGGTCAGCGCGGGCTTGCTGACGCGGGCTGGCCGGGCACGGGCCGGGGTGGATGGTTGCGTGACGGTCATGCACTTGCTCCCTCGCTGCGTGCCTTGCGACAATGGCAGCGAATTGTTCCTGAATGGTTAGCCTGCGAACCGGATTTGCGCGGCAATTCCGACTCTTGCGGGCTTGACCGGAGTGTCCTGCCGGGGGTCTGCGGAGTCAATCGGATAGGCTGCACATGCTGTTGCGCATTGCGCAACAGAGGCGGGGCCAGATATCCGCCAGTCAGGCTGCGGGAGGGGGGCCGCCGTCGCTGCGTTCGCCCATCGCGTTGGCGCGGCCGACCAGCAGCTGATCGACCGTGCCGACCACCGCCGGATCCTTGCCGGCATAGTCGAAGGCGCTCAGCACATGGCGCATGGCGTTCAACCGGGCGCGCTTCTTGTCGTCGCTCTTGATCACGATCCACGGGCAGGCTTCGGTGTCCGTGGCGGTGAACATCGCCTCTTTGGCCTGGGTGTATTCATCCCATTTGTCGAGGCTGGCGACGTCGATCGGCGAGAGCTTCCACTGCTTGAGCGGGTGGACCTTGCGTTCGGTAAAGCGGCGCAACTGCTCGTCCCGGCTGACCGAGAACCAGAACTTGAACAGATGCAGTCCGCCGCGCACCAGGTTGTGTTCGAACTCGGGGGCTTCGCGCAGGAAGGCGCGGTATTCGTCAGGCTCGCAAAAGCCCATCACCTGTTCCACCCCGGCGCGGTTGTACCAGCTGCGGTCGAACAGCACGATCTCGCCCCTGGTGGGCAGATGGGCGGCGTAGCGCTGGAAATACCATTGACCGCGCTCGATATCGTTGGGCTTTTCCAGCGCTACGACCCGCGCGCCGCGCGGGTTGAGGTGTTCCATGAAGCGCTTGATCGTGCCGCCCTTGCCGGCCGCGTCGCGCCCTTCGAACAGGATCACCAGCCGGGCGCCGGTTTCCTTGATCCAGGTCTGGAACTTGAGCAGCTCGGCCTGAAGCAGGAATTTCTCGCGCTCGTAGTCCTTGCGCAGCATCTTGTACTTGTAGGGATAGCCGCCGCGCTGCCAGCCGGGCGCCA
>JABFRE010000075.1 GCA_013141325.1 Novosphingobium sp. | reverse complement strand
CGGTAGGGCGCTCGCGGCGCGCCGGCGGAGGGCTGGACGCCCGCCGCTGGGGCGCAGGCGCGGCTGCAACCGGGGAAGCAGCAGGTGGTTCGGCGCCCGGAGCAGTCCGCGCCAGCAGCGCGGCGGCAGTGACCGAGATGTCCTTCACCGTCTTCTGGACATCGGCCAGCTTGGGAACCGGCTTTCCGCCGATGGTGATCGCCAGCGCTTCGGGCCGTGCGGTCCAGATCTTCACATCGGCAACTGTGTCCGGAACGGTCCAGCTTTCCCCTTGCGCCAGCTCCTTCTGCAGCAACTGCGTTCCGGCACCGTCATAGAATTTGACCCAGATCCCCGGCTGTTCGGCGGTGAACACCACCGCTCCGCCGACCGCCGCGGGCGCGGCCTCCGAGGCTCCCGGCTCCGCAGCTGGGGCGGCGGTTTCGCTTGGCAGGATCGACGGCAGCGTACCGCCGGGCAGATAGTAGCTGCGCCAGGCAAAGGCGAACCCGGCGATCACGACCACCAGCGCCGCCAGCGCCGCAAACCAGGCAAAGCGCCGGCCGGGAACCCGCGCCGGATCACCCGGCTCAAAGGCAGGCGCGGCCCGCAGTGGAACCGGCTCCAGCTCGGACAGTTCGGACCGGACCGCAGCGACAATCTCGTTCTCGTTGAGGTGCAGCGCCTTGGCATAGCTGCGCGAAAATCCCACGGCATAGGTGCGAGCGGGCAGAGCACCAAAGTTGCTGGCCTCGATCGAAGCCAGATGCCGCTCGGGAATTTTGGTCACCGCAGCAAGCTGGGCGCGGGTCAATCCCGCAGCTTCGCGCGTCCGCAACAGGCGCGCGCCAACCGTTTCGAGAGGCAGTTCCGCCTCAACTTCCGCACCATCCGACATGCCGACCCCGTTATTAGGATTCTTGAGCTAACCCGCGGCGGGCAACAATCGTTCAAAATTCGCGGAAGTCAACGCGTTTCGGACCGCCCGGCAGGTTGCGGCGACAGGATGCGCGGGAATTGTGACGGGGCGGTGAAAGCCGGGGCCCGAACTGCGGCTCAATCGGTCTCGATTCCGCGATCCTGCGCCCACTGCACCAGCGCCTCGCGCAGGCTGGGCGGCGGAGCGGCCAGCCACTGGTTCATCGCCTCGCCAATCTCGGCGAGATCGACCTTGCGGACCAGCTCCTTGATCGGCCCGACCGCAGCCGGGGTGATCGACAGGCGGCGGATTCCGATCCCCATCAACGCCAGCGCCTCCAGCCGCCGACCGCCCATTTCGCCGCAGACGGTTATGTCGACGTTGTGCCCGACCACAGCCTGGGGAACCCGGCGCAGGAAACGCAGGATCGCGGGGCTTAGCCAGTCATAGCGTTCGGCCAGCTTGGGGTTCGAACGGTCCGCAGCAAACAGGAACTGGGTGAGGTCGTTGGTCCCGATCGAGAGGAACGACAGCTTGGGCGCCAGCAGATCGAGCTGCTCGGCCAGCGCCGGCACCTCCAGCATCGCGCCATAGCGGATCGCTTCGGGCAGCTTCTTCTTCTGGTTCTTGAGGTAGGACCGCTGGCTTTCGAACACCGCCCGCGCGGCATCGAATTCCCACGGTTCGGAGACCATCGGGAACATCACGTTCAGCGTCTTGCCCGCCGCCGCTTCGAGCAGGGCGCGGGCCTGAACCTTGAGCAGGCCTTCGCGTTCCAGCGCCACGCGCAGCGCGCGCCAACCCATCGCCGGGTTCTCTTCGTGCTCGCCGTCGTTGTGGCGCAGATAGGGCAGGATCTTGTCGCCACCGATATCGACCGTGCGGAACACCACCGGCTTGTCCCCCGCGACGTCGAGCACATCGCGGTAGAGCCGGGTCTGGCGCTCACGCTGGGGCAAGGTCGCCGAAACCAGAAACTGGAATTCGGTGCGGAACAGCCCGACCCCGTCGGCTCCGCTCAGCGCCAGGCTTGGCATATCGTCGCGCAGCCCGGCGTTCATCATCACTGTGATGCGGGTTCCGTCGCGGGTGAACGGTTCGACATCGCGCAGCGCCGCATAGGCGGCCTGGCGTTCCTTGTTCTTGACGAACCGCGCCTCGAAGGCTTCGGACACCGTCGGCAGCGGGCGAACCACAACTGTACCCTTGTCCGCATCGAGCAACAGCGGATCGCCGTCGCGCACCATGCCGCGCAGACCCCGGACCCGCCCCAGCACCGGGATCCCCATCGCCCGGGCAACGATCACCACGTGGGCGGTGAGCGAGCCTTCTTCCAGCACCACGCCCTTCAGCCGCCGTTTGTCGTATTCGAGCAGTTCGGCCGGGCCCAGGTTGCGGGCGATCAGGATCGAATCCTGGCGCAGCCCCATGCTGGCGGCGGTGCCCATCTGGCCCGAGACGATCCGCAGCAGCCGGTTGGACAGATCCTCCAGATCGTGCATCCGGTCCGCCAGCAATGGATCGTCGATCTGGCGCATCCGCATACGGGTACGCTGCTGGACCCGCTCGATCGCGGCTTCAGCGGTCAGACCGCTGTCGATCGCCTCGATGATCCGGCGGCTCCAGCCTTCGTCATAGGCGAACATCTTGTACGTCTCGAGCACCTCCTCGTGCTCGCCGCCAACCCCGAATTCGGCCTGGGCGGCCATGCGCTCGATCTGCTCGCGCATCTTGTCGAAGGCCAGGTAGACGCGCTGAAGCTCGGCGTCGCGGTCGTCGGCCATGACATGTTCGATGGTGATCCGCGGCTGGTGATAGACTGCCACCCCCGCCGCCAGACCCTTGACCAGCGCCAGGCCGGCCAGGTGCTGGGGCCCGGTCAGCTGGGCCGAAAGCCCGGCCACTTCCTCTTCGTCGACCAGCGCCGCGTTGGAGATCAGTTCCGACAGCACCATGGCCACCGTCTGCAGCGCCTCGATCTCCACCTCTTCATAGCGGCGCGGATCAACGTGCTGGACGCAGAGCACGCCGACTGCGCGCTCGCGCCGGACAATCGGCACCCCGGCAAACGAGTGAAACTTTTCCTCTCCGGTTTCCGGGCGGTAGGAAAAGTCCGGATGGGCGGTCGCTTCGGCCAGATTGAGCGAGTCGATATTTTCGCCAATCGTCCCGACCAATCCTTCGCCGATCGCCATGCGGGTGACGTGGACCGCTTCCTGCGCCAGCCCGCGGGTGGCGAACAGTTCCAGCATGCCTTCGCGCAGCAGGTAGATCGAGCAGACTTCGCTATCCAGCCCTTCGCCGATCACTTCG
The DNA here is from genome assembly GCA_013141325.1 of Novosphingobium sp. Taxonomy (GTDB): domain Bacteria; phylum Pseudomonadota; class Alphaproteobacteria; order Sphingomonadales; family Sphingomonadaceae; genus Novosphingobium. Next base: position 5,631 of record JABFRE010000075.1, on the reverse strand, counting down.
ACCACGGTGTTGAGCTTGGCCTGGGCGTGCTGGCGCGAGGCCATCACGTCGTGCAGGCGGGTCAGGATCGTGCGGGCTGCGGAAACGGCGCTGGTGGCGGTCATACACCAAGCCTAGCCCAAACCGCGCGGCATGGGAACGCGCCAGACAGCAATTGTTGGCGAAGCCGTTGCGGACGCCAAGCCCCTGCTGCGCGGCAGGGGATGGCGGCGGGATCAAAAGCTAGAAGTGGGTCAGCTCTTCCTTGATACGCAGCTTTCTTTTCTTGAGCGTCTGGATCGTCACGGGGTCAGGCAAGGGGCGGCTCAGTTCTTCCTGGATTTGCCGTTCGATACCGGCGTGCTTGAGCTGCAATGCACTGACATGCGACTGTTCCATCGGGGATTCTCCTTATGTTAGCCCCCAGGGCTGCAAGGTTCCCACACGGTCCCGACTCGATGACCGGCGGGTAGCTGCAATTGTCATGGAAGCATATTAAGCCTATCTTGCGAAGCACCTGAGTGAAGTCCTGCGGTGGACTGCTTTTTTGCCGCGATGAGTGCGAGGCCGTGCGTGAACGAAGATGAAATGCGCAAGCGACTGGAAGGGCTGCGGACCGAGCACCGCGACCTCGACGCGGCGATCGATGCGCTGACCATCGGCGGCGGGTCCGACCAGCTCCAGATCGCCCGGCTCAAGAAGCGCAAACTCAGATTGAAGGACCAGATCACGATGATCGAGGACTATCTGATCCCGGATATCATCGCCTAGTTTACCGGGGGTGCCCATCGCTATCCGGCGATATGGTGCGACACCTGCCCGCATCCCGTGCCCCACACCGCCAATCCGTCCAGTTGCGGGACAGTCCCAAAATGGTGTGCGAAACTTGCCGGCGGGTGATTGGCAGGGACGATTCCCTGCGCCTATCGCAGCAGCCATGGCGACGCCGGCAAGTATCAATCCGCGGATCATCGAGGGGCTCTATAGCGAGGCTCTGGTGCTGTCCGACGACGTGCGCACCGCCTTTCTGGCCTCGGGCACGGCGGATCGCGACGATTCCGCCGACGATGCCAGGGTCGCGCTGTCGTGCGAGGCGCTGCGCACCACCACCCGGATGATGCACGCGGTGGCCTGGCTGCTCAACCACCGGGCGTTCTTCGCCGGCGACCTCTCCGAATTCCAGCTGCGCCGCCACGGCCGGCTGGTTGATTTCCCCCAAGGCGAGCCGCGCCACCTCGCCTTGCTCGATTCGGGCATGCGCGAACTCGTCACCGCGACCGAGCGGTTCCATGCCCGGCTCAAGCGGCTCGACAACGGCTGGCGCGAGCGCGAACGGGGGGCACCGAGCGCGGTTGCCCGGCTGCGTGAGCGGTTGGCCCAGCAGGTCGGTGGCTGACGCGCGTCGCCCGCGCACCCTCGACAGCGCCCGGCGCCCGTCCCATATGACCGGGTGATGGACGTTCCCGCCAAACCCTGGCCAACCGGCCTCAGCGAGCAGTGCGAACCGCTGGTACGGCGGGTGCTGGCGCCCAATGCCTCGCCCTATACATTCACCGGCACCCAGACCTATCTGGTCGGCGCTGGCAGCGCTGTCGCGGTGATCGATCCAGGGCCGGCCGACACCGGCGTGCCCGGCCACGCCGATACCAACGGGGCGGGCCACGTCGAGGCGATCCTCGAGGCGGTCGGCAGTGCCAGCATCGCGGCGATCCTGTGCACGCACACCCACCGCGACCACTCGCCCGCCGCTGCGGTGTTGAAGGAGCGAACCGGAGCCCCCATCATCGGCTGCGTGCCATTGGCGCTCAGCGACGACGGCCCGCGCGCCGATACCGCCTTCGATCCCGACTATGCCCCCGACCGAGTGCTGGCCGACGGCGAGCGGCTGACCGGCGACGGCTGGACGATAGAGGCGGTCGCCACTCCCGGCCACACCAGCAACCACCTGTGCTATGCCGTGATCGAGAGCGGCGCGCTGTTTACCGGGGATCATGTCATGGCCTGGTCGACCAGCGTGGTCAGCCCGCCCGACGGCGACATGCGCGCCTATATGGCCAGCCTGCAAAAGCTCCATGACCGTGACGACCGCATCTATTACCCTGCCCACGGGCCGGCGGTGACAAAGCCGCGCCAGCTGGTGCGTGGCATGCTGGGCCACCGGCGGAGCCGCGAGGCGCAGGTCCTGCGGCTGCTGGACCACGGCCCGCTGCGGATCGCCGACATGGTGCCCCGGATGTACAAGGGCCTCGATCCGCGGCTGACCGGGGCGGCCGGCCGCTCGGTGCTGGCGCACCTGATCGATCTGCAAAACCGGGGCCGGGTCGCCAACGAGGGCGAGACATGGTCGCTCGGCTGACGTTTCCCGCGCTGTTGGCGCTTGCCGGTGCGCCCGCTGCGGCGCAGGACAGCGCCGCGTGGTTGCTCGTCCTCGATGCCGAAAGCAAGGCCGACGCCCCGGCCCGCGCCTGTGCCACGGCAATCGCCCTGTGCCTGACCGTCACCGGCGGTGACCGCGACACGCCGGCAGCATTGCAGCTCGAGACCGGCGCGGGCGACACGGCGCGGGTCCAATCGCTGGCCTTGCCGCACATCACCGGCCCCGACGACAGCGCACCCGCGCTGTGGGATCGGATGATCGTCCTTCCCGCCCCCGCCGCGTCCGGAACCGCGCCGGGCCCGATCCTGATCGGGCTGATCACCGCGCTGTCCACGCCCTATTCGGGTGGCGGTGCGCAGGCGCGGCGGCTGCACCTGCTGCGGATCGACCGCAACTATGGCGCGGCCCGGCTGACCGGGGAACTGCTCGACGTGCCGCTGGACAGCAACGTCCTGATCCGCGCCTGCTTCAGCGAGGCGGACATGCGCCAGCGCGCCGGGGCCTGCCACGACGAATACCGCTCCAGCGCGGTGATCACCCTGACCGGCGCCGTCGCGGGCGGGATGCCGGCGCTGGGCTATGCGGTGGTCGCCGAATCCTGGCCCGGCCCCGTGTCGCGTCAGAACGATTCGCTCGCCAAGGGGCGGCTGCGCCAGCGCGATCTGGTCTGGAGCCGCGACGCGGCCTGCAGTTTCGAAACCACCTTCACCTTCAACCCCACCACCCGCCGCTACGAAGCAAGCGAGCCCGGCCCGGATTGCAGCGACTATGACGTACCTTGAACTCCGGACAGCGACGACGTCCTCCCGAACACTGCGGTTGGCGCTTGCCGGTGCGCTGGCACTGGCGGCCTGGCTGGGCTGGAAAGCCTATGGCCCCCGTGATCTGGGCGATCCGGTGGCGACCAGCCTGGTTGCGCTGGAAAAGCAGGACCGGCTGACGGTATTTTCCGCGCAGCTCTCCCCGGTGGTCGCCGCCGATGACGAACGGATGTTCGGGATGCTCAAAAGTCGTCAGATCGCGGTGATTCCGGCGCGAGTCGATTATTCGGTCGATCTGGCGACGATGGATGCCAGCCGGATGCGCTGGGACAGCGCGGCCAAGCGGCTCGATGTCACACTGCCCCCGCTCCAGCCGGGCAAGCCCAACCTCGACGAAGGCCGCGCCCAGTATCTGCGTGAAGGGGTGTGGATCACCCCTGATGCCCAGGCCAAGCTGACCCGCGACAACACCCTGCTTGCCGAACGCCAGGCGACGGAGCAGGCAGCCAACCCGGTGCTGCTGGACCTCGCCCGCAATGCCGCCAGAGACGCGGTGCGCCAGAACCTGGCCATTCCCTTGCAGGTTGCAGGCTATGGCGAGATGACCGTGGCCGTGCGCTTCGATGGCGAACCGGACTCGCGGTGATCCCCCTTGCCTTGCAGCGCAGCACGATGCACTGACTGCCCCTATCACTTGAACAATAATCAGGGTCGCACATCTGTGGGGAGAATTCACGATGGCGACGCTTGCGGCCCAGCCGCCCCTGCCTGAATCCACCGATCCCGATGTCCGCTTTGCGGCGCGCACCACCCTGTACATGGCGACCGTCGTCGTGACCGGGTTTTCGGTCCAATGGTTGCTGGGCCGGTCCAGCTTTGCCTCGCCGCTGCGCGTCCATGCCCATGCCGTGGTCTTCATGGGCTGGGTGGCCCTGTTTGTGGCGCAGGGGCAACTCGCCAAGCGCGACGCGGCCGCACTGCACCGCACCTTGGGCTGGGTCGGCGCCGGCTGGCTGGTGCTGATGCTCGGTGTCGCGCTCAATTCGATCGTGGCCATCGTGCGCAACGGGACGGTGCCGTTCTTTTTCACGCCGCAGCAATTGCTGATCGCCGATCCGATGACCCTGTTCGGGTTCATCGGCCTGACGATTGCGGCCATCGCCAAGCGCCGCCAGACCGATTGGCATGTCCGCCTGCATATCTGCGCGATGTCGGCGATCATGGGTCCGGCTGTCGGGCGGATACTGCCGATGCCGCTGCTGGTTCCCTTTGCCTTCGAAGCCGCCGTGCTGGTCGGGCTGGCATTCGCCGGTGCCGGTGCGCTCCGCGATTGGCGCCGCCAGGGCCGGGTCCATCCGGCCTGGCTGTGGGGCATCGCCGTGGTGGTGAGCGCAACCGCGCTGGCCGACGGAATCGCCTATTCGCCGCTGGGTGACGGCATCTATCGAGCGGTGGCTGCCGGGTACCCGGGCGCAGAGATTGCGGGACAGGAATACCCGCCGCCGCCGCCGGCCCCTTGATCGCCGCCCGCCAAACGCCCATTGAGGGCGTATGACCGATCAGCCCCAATCCCTCACCGGCCTTGACCTGCGCGCCGAAATCGAACGCCTGCGTGAAGCGCAGGACGCCATCATCCTCGCCCACTATTACCAGAGCCCCGAAATTCAGGACCTGGCCGATTTCGTGGGAGACAGCCTGGAGCTGTCGAAAAAGGCCGCCGCGACCGATGCCAGGGTGATCGCGTTCTGCGGCGTCAAATTCATGGCCGAAACCGCCAAGATCCTGAGCCCCGACAAGATCGTGGTCCTGCCCGACCTCAACGCCGGATGCAGTCTTGAGGATTCGTGCCCGCCCGAAAAGTTCAAGGCCTTCCGCGAAGCGCACCCCGATCACATCGCGCTGACCTACATCAACTGTTCGACCGAGGTGAAAGCGCTCAGCGACATCATCGTCACTTCGTCCAGCGCGGAAACGATTCTGGCCCAGATCCCGGAAAGCCAGAAGATCATCTTCGGCCCCGACCGGCATCTGGGCGGCTATCTGGCCCGCAAGTTCAACCGCGACATGCTGCTGTGGCCGGGAGTCTGCATCGTCCACGAGGCCTTCAGCGAGACCGAACTGCTCAAGCTCAAGACCCAGCACCCCGGCGCGCCGATTGCGGCGCACCCCGAATGCCCGCCCAGCATCGTCGATCACGCCGACTATGTCGGATCGACCAGCGGGATCCTCAATTTCGCCAAGACCTTCCCCGGCGACACCCTGATCGTCGCGACCGAGCCGCACATCATCCACCAGATGGAAAAGGCCCTGCCCGGCAAGACCTTCATCGGCGCGCCCGGCGCCGATGGCCAGTGCAGCTGCAACGTGTGCCCCTACATGGCGCTCAACACGCTGGAGAAGCTGTACCTCACCCTGCGCGACCTGAAGCCGCGGATCGAGATCGAGGAAGGCCTGCGCCTCGCCGCGAAGAAGAGCCTCGACGCGATGCTGGACATGGCCGGGGGGACCGTGGGC
>JABFRE010000083.1 GCA_013141325.1 Novosphingobium sp. | reverse complement strand
CCGCCGCACCCCCTGCTGGGGCTGATGTGCCTGGCGGAGCCGAAGAAGGCGGTGCGCTTTGCACTGATCGCTACCTTCGCGTCGGTGCTGGGTGGGCTGCTGGGCTATGCCATCGGGCACTTCCTGTACGATAGCGTCGGCACCCAGCTGCTGGCCGCGCTGGGCCTGACCGACAGTTTCCCCAAGGCCGCCTGTTATCTGCGCGAATACGGGGCCGAGATCATCATGATCAAGGGCGCCACCCCGATCCCGTTCAAGCTGCTGACGATTACCGCCGGTTTCATCGCGATGCCGCTGGGCACCTTCATTCTGGCCTCGATTGTCAGCCGCTCGATCAGCTTCCTGATCGTCGGCGTGCTGTTCCGCCTGTTCGGCGCGCCGATCAAGGCCTTCATCGACAAGTACCTGGCGCTGGCCACCGCAGGCTTCGTGCTGGTGGTCGTCGGCGGGTTCATCGCCGCGGTTCAGCTGACCGGCGGCAGCGGCAAGACCACCGACAAGTGCGAAGCGGCCACGACGATCGCGGGGCGGGCGTGATCACGCTCTACCACTGCCGCGATGCCCGCTCATTCCGGGCGCTGTGGGCGCTGGAAGAGCTGGAGCTGCCCTACACGCTGGAACTGATGCCGTTCCCGCCGCGTGCGCGGGTCGAGGGCTACAAGGCGATCAACCCGCTCGGCACGGTCCCCGCGCTGCTGGCGGACGGCGAGCTGATGACCGAAAGCGCGGCGATCCCCCATTTCCTCGCCACCCGGTTCGGGCCGAGCGCACTGGCCGTGGCTCCGGATGAGGTGGCCTATCCCCGCTACCTCAACTTCCTGCATATGGGCGAGGCGACGCTGACCTTCCCGCAGACGATCCACCTGCGCTACACCCGGCTCGAACCGCCCGAACGCCAGGTGCCCCAGGCAGCGGAAGATTATGCCAAATGGTTCGGTTCGCGGCTGCGCGCGGCGGAAACCTTGATGGACACGGAATTTGCCTGTGCGGGGCGTTTCACAATGGCCGACATTTCGCTGGGCTATGCCGTGATGCTTGCGCTGGCGATCGGGCTGGAACAGCAGGTCACCCCCGGGATGGCCGCCTATCTTGACCGGCTGACCCGGCGCGATGGCTTTCGCCGCGCCAAGGCGGCGCAGGGCACATCCGACGGAACGACCGATCCGCTGGGATAGGCCCGGCGCGACCAGTACTCAAAAGTGTACCACGTAGAAATTCTTAAGTACTTCTCGCAATCAATCTTGAGCACCGACGGCGATAACCGGACCCCTTGTCAGGAAAGGGTCCGGAGTGAAGGTTCGTGGGTGGAAGGCGGTCGTCAGGCGTTGGCGCGCCATGCCTGCCGCGCGCCGCGACCTCGGGCTGATCGCCGGACTGGCCGTGCTGGTCTGGCTGGCGATTGAGCGCACCGAAACCTGCGACCGGATCTTTGCCTGGATTGCCGCCAACCCGGACAGCGAGGCCGATTCGCTGGTTCTGGCCCTAGTGCTTGCGGCACTGGGTGTGGCGGTGTTTGCGGTGCGCCGCGTGCGCGAGCTCCAGACGGCGATCCGCGCCCGCGCGCTGGCCGAGCAGGAGACCCACCGGCTGGCCTACCACGATCCCCTGACCGGGCTGCCCAACCGCCGCGCGCTGAGCGAGCGGCTGCACGAGGCCGAGCGGTTCCGTGAGCCGATCGAGCTGGTGCTGCTCGATCTTGATCGCTTCAAGACAGTCAACGACATCCACGGCCATGCCAGCGGCGACCGTTTGCTGCGCGAAGTGGCGACACGGATCCAGGCGGCACTGGACACCGGGCAGCGCGCTTTCCGGCTGGGCGGCGATGAATTCGCGGTGGTCGTGCCCGGCGCGATCGGGCGGCGGCGCTTTGCCGATCCGCTGGCCGGACGGCTGGTCAACGCGCTCAGCCAGCCGTTCGCCGAGGGCAGCCTGGTCCACCATATCGGAGCCAGTGCAGGGATCGCCCGCTATCCGCAGGACGCCCCCGACAGCGCGGCAATCCTGCGGGCGGCGGATGTGGCGCTGTATGGTGCGAAAGACGGCGGGCGCAACCGATGGCTGGGGTTCGCACCCGAGATGGACGATCAGATCCGCCGCCGCGCCTGGCTGGAACAGGAAATTCGCGGCGGTGTCGCGGCGGGCGAGTTCGAGCCCCATTTCCAGCCTATTGTCACGCTCGTTACCGGTGAAATCGTCGGCTACGAAGTTCTGGCCCGTTGGCAGCGGGCGGACGGTCAGCAGATCCTTCCCGATGCGTTCATCCCGATTGCCGACGAATGCGGGCTGATCAGCGAGCTGACCCTGTCGATCCTTGAAACGGCGTGCCTGCGGACCCGCGACTGGCGCGGCCAGCCGACCATTCACTTCAACCTGTCCCCCACCCAGCTGCGCGATCGGTGGCTCAGCGAAAAGCTGTTGGCAGTGCTGGCCCGGACCGGCTTCCCCCCGCAGCGGATCGGCATCGAAATCACCGAAGACGCGATCATCGCCGATCAGGAAAATGCCCGCCGGGTGATCGAATCGCTCAAGAACCTGGGCGCAACGATTGCCCTGGACGATTTCGGCACCGGCTATTCCAGCCTGCACAACCTGCGCAGCCTGCCGTTTGACCGGATCAAGATCGACCGCAGCTTTGTGCGCGATCTCGATCGCGGCGCAAACGCCCAAGCCGAAAAAATCGTGCGCGGGATCGTCAGCCTGGCCCACAGCCTGGAGCTGCCGGTGACTGCCGAGGGGATCGAAAGCGCTGCGGTGGCGCGGCGGCTGGCACGGATCGGCTGCGAAACCGGACAGGGCTATTTCTTCGGGCGTCCCCAGCCGAACCAGGCCGAGCCGCGCAAGCGGATCGGGGTGGCGCGGAGCGGAGCAGCGGCGGCGGCCTGACCGTTAGTCAGCCATGTCCGCATCGTCGGGATCAACCCGCATCGCCGCCCCCGCCAGGCTTTCCGCCTCGAACAGCAGCTCGTCGTCGGCCGCGCCTTGCGGCAACTGCTCGCGCCCGATCATGACCAGCACCGGCACGGCAAGCGGGCTGACCCGGTCTAACACAACGTGGCGCATCTGGGTCTGAGCACGGTCGAGCAGCCCGGCCAGCCGCCCCAGATCGGTCATCCGCTCGCGGGCATCGGCCCAGGCGGCTTCGATCAGCACGTGGCCGGGCTCGTACTTGCGCAGCACGTCGTAGATGAGGTCGGTGGAAAAAGTGACCTGCCGCCCGGTCTTGCGTTTGCCCGGCTGCTGGCGTTCGACCAGCCCGGCGATCACCGCCACTTCGCGGAACGCCCGGCGCAGCAGATAGCTGCCTTCGACCCATTGAGTGAACTCGTGGGTGAGAACGTCGGGTGAGAGCAGCTGCGCAGGATCGTCCACCGGCCTGAGACCCCAGACCGCCAAGGCATAGTCGTTGGCCACGAAGCCAAGCGGCGCCAACTCGCGATCCTCCATCCTCCGCGTCACCAGCATCCCCAGCGCCTGGTTGGCCGGCCAGCCCTCGAAGGTGTGGAACACGGTGTAGTGCCGCGATTCGTGGGGAAAGCTCTCGGCCAGAAGTGTGCCCGGGGCGGGCAGTTCGGACCGCCAGTCCTGCACCTCCAGCCATTCGCGCACGTCGTCGGGGAAGCGCGCCCAGCCGGCGCGGTCGGCCAGCAGGGCCTGGACTCGCTCCGACAGGTGGGTGGTCAGCGGCATCCGCTGGCCCATGTAGCTGGGGATCTGCCCGCTCTTCCTGGCCGCGCGGACCAGCAGTTCGGTCTCGCGCAGCGCCTCGACCTCCAGGTCGAGCCCGGCGAAGCGGAAGGTGTTGCCGGGGGCCAGACTGGCAGCGAAGCCTTCCTCGACCCGGCCCAGCGAGCGGCCGTTGCGAAAACGCACGTCGATCATCTCGGCGTCCATGATGATCCCGGCGTTCAGCCGGTGGCGCGCGGCGTGCTCCGGATGGGTCAGCCGCCACAGCCCGTCGCGCCCTTTGACGATCCGCTGGAAGCGGTCATAGGCCTTGAGCGCATAGCCCCCGGTGGCGACAAAATGCAGCACCCGGTCCCACATCGCCGCATCGACCCAGGCATAGGCCGCGGCGGAACGCACTTCGTCGAGCAGGGCCTGCGCCGCGAACGGACCGGCACAGGCCCGGGCCATGACATGCTGGGCCAGCACGTCGAGCCCGCCGGGCCGGAATGCCTCGCCGTCCCTCTGCCCCGCTTCCACCGCCTGACGGGCCGCCGTCGCTTCGAGGAATTCGAAGCGGTTGCCCGGGGCGAGCAGCGCCCGGCTGGGCACGTCGAGCCGGTGACCCGCGCGCCCGATCCGCTGGAGCAGCCGTGACGAGCCCTTGGGCGCGCCCATCTGCACCACCAGATCGACATCACCCCAATCGACCCCGAGATCGAGGCTGGCGGTTGCCACCAGCGCGCGCAGTTCGCCGCGCGCCATCGCCCCTTCGATCTTGCGCCGCGCCTCTTTCGAGAGCGAGCCGTGGTGGATCCCGATCGGCAGGGTATCGGCGTTGGCCTCCCACAGCTTCTGGAAGATGAATTCAGCCAGAAAGCGCGTGTTGCAGAACACCAATGTGGTGCGGTTGGCGCGGATTGCCTCATAGAGCTGCGGCACTGCCCAGGTCGCGGCGTGGCCGCCCCACGGCACCCGCGCGTCCTGCGGCAGCAGGATCTCCAGCTCGGGCGGCGCGCCCTCTTCCCCGGCCACCAGCGCGACACTGTCGATATCGCCCCACGGCGCCAGCCAGCCGCGAAAGGCATCAGGATCGGCGACCGTAGCCGACAGTGCGACCCGTTGCAGCGCAGGAGCCAGCGCCTGCAGCCGGGTCAGCGCCAGCGCCAGCAGATCCCCGCGCTTGCCGGTGGCAAAGGCGTGGACCTCGTCGATCACGATCCGTTGAAGTCCGGCAAACAGCTGGTCGGCCTCGGGATAGGACAGCAGCAGCGACAGCGATTCGGGGGTGGTCAGCAGCACGTGCGGCGGGCGGGCACGCTGGCGGGCCTTGCGGTCCGAAGGGGTATCGCCGCTGCGCGTCTCAATCCGCAGCGGCAGGCCGAGCTGCTCGACCGGAGCCAGCAGGTTGCGCTGGACATCGTGGGCCAGCGCCTTCAACGGCGAGACGTACAGCGTGTGCAGCCCCTCGGGCGGCGCGGCGCCGTCGAGCCGTGACGGGCAGAACGCGGCCAGCGTTGGCAGGAACCCAGCGAGGGTCTTGCCCGCTCCGGTGTCGGCAACCAGCAGTGCGTGACGCCCCTGCGCGCTGACCTCCAGCATTTCCGCCTGATGACGGCGCATCCGCCAGCCCCGCGCCGCGAACCACTGCGCAAGTTCGGGTGGCAGCAACGCATGCGGCGTATCTTGGGAAGGCGGGGACGTCACCGCTCAGCCATACCGCGCGGCGCGGCGCCCCGCCAGCGCAGCGGCGCTGACGCCCGATTTCGGCTTCCTCCGCGCCCCTCCGCCTGCCATCACTGCGGCATGACGGACTATAGCATGATCGGCATCGCTGACCTGCGCGGGGTGGGCCTGGCGCTTGCACTCGGCCTGCTGGTCGGCGTTCAGCGCGGCTGGGCCAGCCGGGGCGAGCCGGCCGGGGCCCGCTTTGCCGGAATCCGCACCTATGGCCTGCTTGGCCTGGCGGGCGGGCTGGCCGGCGCGGTGCAGGCCAAGGCGGCCGGACTGGCCTTCGTCTTGCTGCTGGCCAGCGCGGTGCTGGTGGTGCTGGGCTATTGGCGCAGCACCCAGCGCAATCCTTCGGTCAGCGGCACCGCCAGCCTGACCGGGCTGATCACGCTTGCCTGCGGATTCGTGGCCGGAACCGGCAGTTTTGCCCTGGCCAGCGCGGTTGCTGGCGTGACCGTGCTGATCCTGACGATGCGCAAGCAACTGCATCATCTTTTGCGCCACCTCGACGAACAGGAAGTGACAGCAATCGCCCGTTTCGCACTGATTGCGCTGGTGATCCTTCCGCTGCTGCCCGACACGCCCTATGGCCCCTACGGCGCCTGGCGGCCGCGCCAGCTGTGGCTGGTGGTGGTGCTGGTTTCGGGCTTTTCTTTCGCGGGCTATGTCGCGGCGCGCTGGCTGGGCCCTTCGCGCGGGGTGCTGGCCACTGCCGCAGCTGGATCGATGGTCTCCTCCACTGCGGTCACCGCCTCTTTGGCGGGCAAATTGCGTGACGAAGAGGGCGACCGGGCCGTGCTCAATGCCGGGATCGCGCTGGCTTCGGCGGTGATGTTCCTGCGGGTGATGGTGCTGACGGCGGGGTTGGCCTTGTTCGCCCTGCCGACTTTCGCCGCGCTGGCCCTTCCCGGCATGATGGTCAGCATGGCGGCGTTCGCGCTGATCCTGCGCAAGCGGCAAGGCGGTGCGGCCGCAGGGGCAGCGGCTCTGCCGCGCAATCCCTTCGATCTTAAACCGGCGCTGGCGCTGATGGCGCTGACCATGGCGCTGACCGTCGCCGCGCGCTGGGTGCTGGCCCGTTATGGCGATGCGGGGCTGGCCACCGTGCTGGCGTTGTCGGGCGTGGTCGATGTCGATTCGGCGATCATCACCCTGGGCAATCTGCCGCCCGGCACGCTGGAGGCGCGGATCGCCGGGCTGGTGCTGGTGCCGCCGGTGGTGCTCAACACGCTGTTCAAGGCCGCCACCGCGATCAGTCTGGCAGGCTGGCGCAAGGCGGCCCCGGGCGCGCTGGCACTGGTGGCCTCGGCTCTTGTCGTGGGGGCGGCGCTTCCCTTCGTGATCTAGTGTCCCGCTTGCGGTCCGCGCTGCAGGCCCGAAGCGGCGAGCTGCGCGTCGATCTGCTCCATCAACCGGTCGAGCCCGGCCTGGTCGTCGCTTTCGGCGCGGGCCACCAGCACGTCCTGGGTGTTGGAGGCACGCAGCAGCCACCAGCCGTCGGCGGTAGAAACCCGCACCCCGTCGGTGGCATCGACAGCGGCCCCGGCGGCGGACAGCCGATCCCGGACCTCCTCAACTACGGCGAACTTGCGGCTTTCGTCGACCTGGAAGCGCAGCTCGGGCGTATTGACCAGCGCCGGCATGGCGCCGCGCAGTTCGGTCACCGAGCGGCCCAGCCGCGCCGAGGCGGCGATCAGCCGCACTGCGGCATAGAGCGCATCGTCGAACCCGTAGTACTGGTGGGCGAAGAACACGTGGCCGCTCATCTCTCCGGCCAGCGGCGCGGAAAGTTCCTTCATTTTGGATTTGATCAGGCTGTGTCCGGTTTTCCACATAACCGGGTGTCCACCAAGCCGAGAGACGTGATCGAATAGAGCACGCGAGGCCTTCACATCCGCGATAATCGTGGATCCGGGGGCCTGAGCCAGGAGGTCTTCGGCGTAGATCATGAGCAGCTGGTCGCCCCAGATCACCCGGCCCTCGCCGTCGATCGCACCGATCCGGTCGCCATCGCCGTCAAAAGCAATTCCGAAATCGAGGTTCTTCGCCGCGACCAGTGCCTTCAGATCGGCAAGGTTCTTTTCCTCTGTGGGATCCGGATGATGGTTCGGGAACGTCCCATCCACTTGGGTGAAGAGCGTATGGTGTTCGCCAGGAAGCTTCTGGACCAGCAATTCGAGCGCGGGGCCGGCGGCCCCGTTGCCCGCGTCCCAACCGATCTTGAGATCGGCGAGGCTCGCAGTGTCGATCCCGGCGAGGCCCTGGGTCAGCCGTTCGACATAGGCCTCGAGGATCTCGCGGCGCTCGGACGTCCCGCTGCCGTCGATCCATTCGCCCGCGGCGGCGCGGCGGCCCAGTTCCTGGATATCCGCACCGAAAAACGGCCGGCCAAGGAATACCATCTTGAAGCCATTGTAATTGGCGGGATTGTGGCTGCCAGTTATCTGAATGCCGCCCTGCACGTCTTCCATTGAGGCTTCGGCATAGTAGAGCATCGGGGTAGGCCCCATGCCGATCCGCACCACGTCCACCCCGCTGGCCGCAAGTCCGGTGATCAGCGCCGCTTCCAGTTCGGGCGAGCTGGTCCGTCCGTCATAGCCGACAGCCACCTTGCGGCCACCCGCGCCGCGCAGCATTGTCGCAAAGCTGCGGCCGATGGCATAGGCATCCGCCGGGCCCAGTGTCTGGCCGATGATCCCGCGGATATCGTACTCGCGCAGCACGGTTGGATCGAAGGTATGGCTCTTCATCGGTCTTGTCCGGTCCTTTCCAGGCGCGCGAGCAGCAAATCGCGCGCACGGGTTGCGGCGTGCACCTGATCCGCCGTGCCGCCCCGATCCGGATGGACCCTGGCCAGCAGCCGCCGATGCGCCTCGGCAATGTCCTGGCGCCTAGCGTCTCGGCTCACGCCAAGCAAGGCGCGGGCCTGCGCCTCATCCTGGGCGCGTTCGGACAGCGCCCACAATTCCCACGGCCAGCGCCCGCTCAGCAGCCTTGCAGCCAATACGGCGAGCACCAGCAGGGTCACGAGCTTGCCCATCGCGCAGCGTCAGTCGCCCGGCGCCAGCGCCAGTTCCGGCGCGCGCGCCGCCGGCATCGGCAGTCCGAGCGCGGCGATCAGTGCCCGCAGTTCCTGCCGGGCGACCAGGTGGCTGGTACCCAGCTCGCCCAGCTGGCCCTTGTCGAGCAAGGTCAGCCCCGAGGGAAACAGTTCGCGGTAGATGACGCGCTCCGACAGGCCGTTGGCGATACGAAAGCCGACCCGCTTCGACAGTTCGGTCAGCGCCTGATCGAGCCGCCGCATGTTGCGCGCCTCGACGTGCTGGGTGCGGTTGCGCACCACCACCCAGTCCATTTCGCGGCGCTTGTCCTGAATGGTCGCCATCGCCCGTTTCTTGCGCGCCTCCCAGATCAGTTCGGCATAAAACGACAGGCGGCGAACCTTGAAGGTTTCGGCATCAACCTGGCCGATCAGGTCGAAATCGACGAAGCTGTCGTTGAGCGGGGTGACCAGCGTATCGGCGCCGGTGGCAACGTGGCGGGCAAATGGATCGTCGCGGCCCGGGGTGTCGAACAGCAGGAAGTCCA
>JABFRE010000187.1 GCA_013141325.1 Novosphingobium sp. | reverse complement strand
ACCGGGTGGTGATCAGTTGCCGCCCCGAACGGCGCGTGGCCTGGGCCATGATCCTGCGCGGGGCCAATGTGGCAGGTGAGGTGCTGGACGAGACCGTGGCCGAGCTGGGCGCCCACGGCGCCCGGATCGCCGGCGGGCATGGCCTGCTCAGGGTTTCGGTCGGGCCGCTGGGTCTGCGTTCGCGCGTGATGAAGCGGCTGTTCGACGTCGTGGTATCGGCCGGAGCTTTGCTGATGCTGGCGCCGCTGCTGGGTCTGGTTGCAATCGCGATCCTTATCGAGGACGGCAGCCCGGTGCTGTTCGTCCAGCGCCGGGTCGGCCGCAGCAACCGCTTCTTCGACGTACTGAAGTTCCGCTCTATGCGGACTGATCGCGAGGATAGCGCCGGTTCCCGTTCGGCCAGCCAGACCGATGACCGCGTTACCCGGGTCGGCCGCCTGATCCGCCGCACCAGCATCGACGAGTTGCCGCAGCTGTTCAACGTGCTGAAGGGCGATATGTCGCTGGTCGGCCCGCGCCCCCACGCGCTCGGCTCGCAGGCCGGCGACAAGCTGTTCTGGGAAGTCGACGGGCGCTATTGGCAACGCCACGCGCTCAAACCGGGGCTGACCGGCCTCGCGCAGGTCCGCGGCCTGCGCGGGGCAACCGACCGCGAGTCGGACCTGCAACAACGGCTCAATGCTGATTTGGAGTACGTCGACGGCTGGTCACCGTGGCGCGATATCGGAATTCTGCTGCGGACACTGCGGGTTGTCGTCCATCCCCGCGCGTTTTGAGGCGGTGCAAACGCCGCTGTGCAAAGGGTTTTTTTGCAGGTGCGAAGGGCGCATGCCGCAAAATCGAGCAAGTCTCGGAATTGTGCGGATTTTGCTGAACTGAGCACTGGACTTTAAGACTCGACGTGTGATAGGATACATCAAGTGGTTGTCTGGAGTTTAGGCTTGTGAGTTCGCAAATTGTTGCTTCGGTTGCTGCAGTTGCCCTGCTGGGTACCGGTCTGGCGAATGCTGGGGACATCCGCGCGTCTCAGGCGATTCCGGCCGCTGCCTCGATGATGGGCGCGGGCGATTCCGGTGGATCTTCGGATGAAAAGTGCCGGGTCGATGTGAACCGCACCGGCGCCGATGGTTCGGCGGACATCACCCGTCAGGTGCTGGACAACGGCAAGTGCGTCTGCATCATCACCACCGGTCAGGAAGCGTCGAATGGCGCGGCTGAAGATACCGTCAAGGCCCTGCGCAAGGATCGCACCTGCGCCGCCGCGCCGCTGGTGGCCGGGGCGAGCCCGGGCGTTGCACCGGCTGCTGCTGCGGCCGGAGCGGCTGGCGGTGGCTCGGGCGTGCTGCTTCCGGTGCTGCTGGGCGGCGTTGCTGCGGCAGGTCTGGCCGTCGGTCTGGGCAAGTCGTCGAAGGGCTAAGCCGCTTCCACTGCATCGATATTCCGATAACGCTGCATTCCCGGGCTGACCGCTCGAGGATGATCCGTGCCAGTTTGCGGGCGCGCAGGTCCTGAAAAGTTTGCCGCAGTGCCGAAATCGGGTGTTCCCCTGAACGCCAACATTCTCCAAGATGCATGCACACTGCGTTGAAGCGCCGGGGGGATTGCCACAGACCATGACTGCCACCGCGCTGCCCCATGCCCGCTGGAACGGGTGGCTGGCTGCTATCGCGCTCGGCACCGCTATCCTTCTTGGTGGCGGCGGGTCACCCGCGCCGCTGGTAGAGGGTGTCCTGCAGGTGCTGCTCGCGGCGATCGCACTGGCCTGGTTTCTCACGCTTGACATCCCGTTCGTGCAGGCCGTCCCGCGCGGTGCGCGCGCGATTGCAGTCTTGCTGGTGATCGTACCGGTGGTGCAGCTGGTTCCGCTGCCGCCCGCGCTGTGGCAGGCCCTGCCCGGCCGCACCCTGGCGGCCGAGGCGCTCGACTTGGTTGGGCAAAGCGAAAGCTGGCGCAGCTGGTCGCTCGCCCCCGACCGGACATTGGCCGCTCTGCTGGCGACCCTTCCCGCAGCGGCAATGGTGCTGATGACGGCCGCGCTTGGCCATTCCGGCCGGATCCGGTTGCTGCTGGTGGCGGTAGCCGGCGCGCTACTGACCCTGCTGGTCGGAGCCGCGCAGCTGTCGGGCGGTCCGGGCAGCCCGCTGCGCTTTTACGAACCTGGATCATTCTTCCTCGATGGATTTCAGGCCAACCACAACAGCGCAGCTGACGTCTTGCTGATCGGCCTGGTCGCGGCATGCTGCGCCGTGCGCGAGCTGGCCTTGACCGGCCGCCTGCCCAACCGCCGCGGCGTGGTGCTGGGTCTCGCCGGAGGGCTGGCGCTGGTGATCGGCCTCGGCGTGGTGCTCACCAGCTCGCGCGCCGGGATCGCGCTGCTGCCGGTGGCGCTGGGCGCGGGGGTGCTGTTGCTACAACCGTGGCTACCCCTCACGCCGCGCTCCATGCTGGTCGGATCGGCCGTGACCGCAGCAATCGGCGTGGCCGCAGTGCTGGCGATCCCCCACAACGACGCGCTGGCCCGCGTGGTCGCCCGCTTCGGCATCGCCCCCGACATCCGGCCCGAGCTGTGGCGCGACAGCCTGTTTACCGCGCGCCAGCTGTTCCCCTTCGGCGCAGGAATGGGCGACTTCGTTCCCGCGATGCTGGCCAACGAACGGCTTGCTGCGGTGCGCGAGCTGGTTCCCAACCGCGCGCACAACGAAGTTCTGGAACTGGCAGTTGAAGCCGGGATTTTCGGTCTCGCCGCGTGGGCGGCAATCGCCGCGATCCTGATCAAGGCGGCGGCCGTCGCGCTGCGCCAGCGGCTACCGGGGGCAAAGGGACCGGCAATCTTCGGCGGATCGGTGCTGCTGATCCTGGCATTGCATTCGCAGGTTGATTATCCGTTCCGTTCCATGGCATTGGCGATGTTGGCTGCGGCCTGCGCCGGAATGCTGCTGCCGCAGCGGGGCGGGGTCTCCCGGCCCGGACCATCGGATAGTCTGGAAGAGGTGAAATGACCAACAAGGTTGCTCTGGCATGTGCCATGCTTGCCGCGCTCGGCTGTGCCGGGTGCGCAACCGGCAGCCGCAACACCTTGCCGACCGGTCAGGCCGCAATGGACAAGTTTCCGGCACCCAGCGCGGTTCCGGTCGAGGACGAGGTGCTGCGCGTGGGCGATCGCCTTGCGATCCGCGTGATGGGGGAGCCGGAACTGACTTCGGACCTCTACCGGGTTGACGGCAACGGCAACGTCCAGGTCCCCTTGGCGGGCGAAATCGCTGCCGCCGGCCTCAAGCCGGGCGAATTGCGCGACGAGCTCACCCGTCGGCTTGGCGCACGCTTCATCCGCGACCCGCAGGTCGCGGTGATCATCACCGACCGGCACCGCACCACCTTCGCCGTCGAAGGCGAAGTGCGCGAGCCTGGCGTATTCGAAGCCAACACCAGTTCAACCCTGCTGTCGGCGATCGCCCAGGCCAAGAGCCCGACCCCCGTGGCCAAGCTTGATGAGGTGATGATCTTTCGCCTGATCAACGGCCAGCGCGCCGGAGCCCGGTTCAACCTGTCGGACATTCGCAATGGTGCCGCACCCGATCCGCAGGTATTGGCAGGCGATACCGTTGTGATCGGCCATTCCGCCGTGAAGGGCGCCTGGCGCGAATTTCTCCAGGCCGCCCCCCTGTTCAACCTGTTCTACGTCATACGCTAGGGGTCGCACTTGCCCAATTCGCTGCCTGCCACGACCCATCACGATCCCGGCCATGTCCATTTCGACCCGGCCGACGATCATGGCCTGTTCGGGCCCGCCCGCACGTCGTTCGACATCCGCTACATCGTTGCCGCGATCCGCAGCAACGTCTGGCTGATTGCGGCGATCATCGCGGCGGCGCTGGCCATCGCTCTGGTCGCGACGCTGCTCCAGACCCCGCGCTATACCGCTGCTTCGACCATCCAGATCAACGATCAGACCGGCCGGGTGATGGGTGCCCAGGAAGACAACGGCGATGTCAACGAGTCCAACAACTGGGACACCGACCGCTTCCTCAAGACCCAGACCGAAATCCTCAAGAGCCGCGGCCTGGCCCTGCGCGTCGCGCAGAGCATGAAGCTGGTCGGCAATCCGGTCTTCAACCAGGCCCAGGGCGTTCCCGAAACAGCGCCGGGCATGTCCGCCGAAGCGCAGCGCAACCTGGCCGTGGGCCTGCTGCGCGGCGGGCTTCAGATCGAACTGCCGCGCGATTCGCGGATCGTCAGCATCCAGTTCGAAAGCACCGATCCGCAGCTGGCCGCGCAGGTCGCCAATGCCTATGCGGGCGAGTTCATCCAGTCCAACCTGCAGCGCAAGTTTGACAGCTCAGCCTATGCGCGCACGTTCCTGTCCCAGCAGCTTGACGAAGCCAAGATCAAGCTCGAAGCCTCGGAACGCGCGCTCAACGCCTATTCCCGCGATGCCGGGCTGATCCGCACGCAAAGCAGCGACACCGGCGGGGACAGCAAGGCCGAAATCGGCAATGGCGGCTCGGTCACCACGTCCAGCCTCTTGCAGCTTAACGCCGCCGCCAACGAAGCGACGGCGCAGCGGATTCAGGCTGAGGAGCGCTGGCGCGCGGTTTCCAGTGTCGCTCTGCTCAGCTCAAGCGAAGTGATTTCCAATAACGCCGTGTCGACCCTGATTTCCCAGCGTGCGCAGGTCAAGGCGGCGCTCGACGAAGACCGGGCCCGCCACCTGGAGGACTATCCGTCGGTGCGGGCCCGCCAATCGGAACTGGCCGCGCTCGACAGCCAGATCCAGGCCGCAGCAGGCAACGTCCGCAACGCGGTGCGCGGCGAATACCAGTCCGCGCTCGCTGCAGAGCGCCAACTGATCGCGCAGGTCGGCAAGCTCAAGAACGAAACCCTGGGCGAGCAGGACAAGAACGTGCAGTACGGCTTGCTTTCGCGTGAGGCGGAGACCAACCGCCAGCTCTATGACGGCCTGCTCGAACGCTACAAGACGCTCAACGCGGTCGCCGGGGTCAGCCTCAGCAATGTCAATGTGATCGACAAGGCGGAACCGCCCGGCGGTCCGTCCTCGCCCAACCTGTTCAAGAACCTGCTGATGGGGCTGATCCTGGGTGTCGGGCTCGCGGCGCTGACCGTCTTTGCCAAGGACCAGTTCGACGATTCGATCCGGGTTCCCGAAGATGTCGAGGCCAAGCTTGGCCTGCCATTGCTGGGCGTGATCCCGCGCACCCACGCCGGCGAGCCGCGCGAGGCTCTGGCCGATCCGAAGTCGCCGATGTCCGAAGCCTACAACTCGCTGCGCGGTTCGCTGCTCTATTCGACCACCGAAGGCCTGCCGCGCGTGATGCTGGTGACCAGCGCCCAGCCGGCCGAAGGCAAGACCACCAGCAGCCAGGCAATTGCCGCCGGCTTTGCCAGGATGGGCAAGCGGGTGTTGCTGATCGACGCGGATTTGCGCCGTCCATCGCTGCACCGCCGGATGGGTCTGGACAACGAACGCGGCCTTTCCACCCTGCTCACGTCGCACGAGCCGCTGGTCAAGGCGGTGGTCCCGTCAGGCCAGGACAACCTGACGTTCCTGCTGGCCGGGCCGGTTCCCCCCAGCCCGACCGAACTGCTCTCCACCGCGCGGATCGAAGAGATTCTGGAAGAATCCGCCAGCCACTTCGATATCGTGATCGTCGACAGCCCGCCGATCCTGGGACTGGCCGATTCACCGCTGATGGCAGCGCTGGTTGACGGTGTGATCTTCGTGGTTGAGGCGGATCGCAGCCGCCGCGGCTCGCTCAAGACCTCTCTGCGGCGCCTGAGGGCGATGCGGCCGGTGCTGCTGGGCGCGGTGCTGACCAAGTTCGATCCGTTGAAGGCGGGCAACCGTTATTCCGAATACTACGGCTACGAATACTACCAGTACAGCAGCGATCAGAAGGACAAGGCCTGACCATGGCGCCTGCCGGGACCCGCACCGGGCGCCTGGCCACGGCCGGTCTGGTGACGGCCTTCGCGGTCTATGCCGCGCTGGCCGCAGCCAGTGCGCTCGACCGGGCGAGCGAAGCCCGGCCAGGCCTGGCCTCCCGCGTTCCCGCTCTACTCGCTTCGGAAGCCCTGCGTGCCGGAGGCCGCACGGCGCTGGCGGCCGGCGATGGCCGGACGGCGCTGCGGCTGGGCGAAGCCGCGGTCGCTGACGCCCCGCTCGATCCTGCCAGCACCGCGCTGCTGGGAGCGGCGCGCTATGCTACCGCCGACCGGACCGGCGCCGACCGAGCGTTCCGCATTGCGGCGCAGCTTGGCTGGCGGGTACCTCATACCCAGCTCTACATGATGGGCCGCGCGCTGGAGGTCGGCGATCTGCGCGTCGCCGCGTTGCGGCTTGATGCGCTGGTCCGGCAAAACAGGGCGCTGCTGCGCGAACGGGCGCTGCTCGATCCGCTGGAACGCGATCCGCGCGGCCGCGTGGCCCTGGCCGAGCGGCTGCGCGAAAGCCCGGCCTGGCTGACCGCCTATGCGATGGAGGTGGACGATCTGCCGCCCGACGTCATCGGTCAGCGCGCCGCAGTGCTGGGTGAAACCGCCCGGCTTGGTCTGGCAATCGGGTGCCAGCCAATTGCGCCTACGGTCTCGGCCCTGATCCGCAGCAACGCCGTTCCAGCGGCCGCCGCGCTGTGGCGTGCCCACTGTCCCGGCGCCGCCGGGTCGTTGATCTATGACGGCAATTTCGCCAACGCCCGGATCGACCAGAGCCGCAGCGAATTTGCCTGGTCATTCATCGGCCAGAGCGAAGCCAGCGTGGTGTTCGAACCGGTATCCGGCGGCGCGGGACAGGCGCTGGTGATCGACAGCGCCCCCGGCCGGCCGCGGTTGGTCTTGCGCCAGCTGGTGCTGGTTCCTCCGGGCCGTTACCGCCTGTCGTGGCAGGCAACCGCCACCCAAGGCCAGCCGAGCGCACTGGTGGTTGTATCCTTCACCTGCAATCCTGATCCGCGCGAGTGGATCGAGGGTCAGGCCGCCGCTGGCTCGGCTCGCCGGACAGTCGAGGTGACCGTGGATGGTGCCTGCCCGGCGCGCTGGCTGGGTCTCGCGATCAAGGGTGGAAGCACTGCGGTCCGGCTGGCCGATGTTCGGCTGGAACCGATTCGCTAAGCGCGCAAGCCGCGTAGCTTGATCCGCACCGCCGGATTTCCCGAATAGACCCCGTCAGCTTCGGCATCGCCGAACAGCACGCCGCGCGCCGCCAGTACGGCCCGGTCGTGCATGGTCACGCCTGGGCCGACGAAAGCTTCCGCGGCTACCCAGCACTGCGCACCGATTGCAATCGGCCTCAGCACCAGCTGGAAATCGGGATCGGCGATGTCGTGACTGGAGGCGCACAGGTGCGCGCGCTGCGAAACAACGCTGCGCGCGCCGATTGCGATCCGGCCCTGATTATAGATCCGCACGCCGGGCCCGATCAGGGTATGGTCACCCAGCTCGAGATTGGCGGGAAGCCAGATCGCCGCGCTGGCATGAACGCGCGCCCCGCGCCCCACTTTGGCACCGAAGAGGCGCAGCACCACCCGCCGCCAGCCGTGCAGCGGAGGCGGTGTGAAGCGGCAGAGCACCAGCCATGCCACGCCCCAGACCGCGCGAAGCAGCCGGTTGCCCAGTGAGAAGCTGGCCCCACCTTCAAGCGGCCGGGTCTGACTGGCATCAAGCAAGCTCATGATTGCACGCCCTCCCTCGCTGGCGATGCGCCACGATAGGTATCGGCCCAGCGCGCCGCAATGGCCGCCGCCGAAAACGGCCCGCGGGCAAGACCCTGCGCGGCGGCGGCCATGGTCAGCCACTGCGGCGCATCCAGGGCCAGCGCCTGCTCCAGCGCCAAGGCCAGCGCGGCGGGATCCGCGCCGCACGGTATTGCGGCGCCCGCGGCAAATCCTTCGGGCAAGTGGCACGCCGCCGTCATGATCGACGGCAGACCAGCGGCCCAACCTTCCAGAACCGCCATCGGCAAACCTTCGCTGAGCGAGGGCAGCACCGCGAAGCGGGCCGATTGGAGCAAGTCCTGCTTGTCCTCCCCATAGACCGGGCCGATGAATTCCACTTGCGGCCCGGCCTGATTCACCGCCGCGCGCAGCTGGTCGACATCCGCCGGATCGCCCCAGCCGGCGAGGGTCAGCCGGGCGCCGTCCGGCAGCCGCGCCTGCCGCCAACCTGCAATCAGCGCGAGCAGGTTTTTCTTTGGATGGATTCTGCCGATGTAGACGATTCGCGGCGCGCGCAGGCGCCCCGGCGCCGGGCCCGACGGCGGAGCGGCGTTGGGAATCACCAGCGTGCCATTGCGCCCTGTCGCCGCTGAAATGTCGCGGGCTTCATCGGCGGTGAGGGCATGGAGAGCCGTGGCCGCGCGCCAGCTCTGCCGCTCATACCCGGCGCGGGCGAGCGCCTTCTTCCAGCGTCCGCGGGCCGTGATCCACGGATCGAGCATGCCATGCGGCGAGATCAGATAGGGCCGCCCCGTGCTCCGCGCCCACAGCGTCCCTGCGCGCGAAGGGTACATCCAGATCCCGTGCAGATGCAGGTAGTCGAGCCCGGCGTGGAGCAGTACCGCGGCCAAATCGGGCGCGTAGCCGATCTGCGCGGGGCCGCGCACCGGCAGCACTGTTACCGATCCGGGAGCGAACCGTCCGGCGTCATCGCGGCTGTGGCGGTCCTCCAGCGCGACGACCAATGCTTCGCCCCCCAGCCCCCGGATCAGGTCCGCCTGAGCAACCACCGCTTCGAACACTCCCCCGCCCAGCCGCGAGGCCGATGCGGTCAGCAGCCCGATCCTGATTCCGGCGAGCGCGCCGCTCATGCGCCCTGCGGCACGGCGCGGCGCACGCGCGCTGCCGCGCGCCGGGGCAAGCGGCGGTTGAGCGGATCGAACCAGGCCTGGACGCCCAGCAGCATCCCGGTGCCGATCCCGAACCACAGGCTGGAACCGCGCGATCCGAAGGTGGAGAGTAGGTAGTTGGCCGACAACATCCCCAGTACGATCATCGCTCCCCACGCCCCCAGGAACAGCAGTTCCGATTCCGATCGGCCCGAACGGATCGCCGCCAGCAGAAAGCGGTAAGCGCGCCAGGCTTGTTGCAGCTGGACCACGATCAGCGGCATGGCACCCACGAAACCGGCCGTGAACAGCATCGAGAGGTACTG
>JABFRE010000091.1 GCA_013141325.1 Novosphingobium sp. | reverse complement strand
AAGCACAACGTGCTCAACGCCCGCTTCCACGAAATGGAAGCGCATATCGTCGCTCAGGCCGGACGGCTGGGGGCGGTGACCATCGCCACCAACATGGCCGGGCGCGGTACCGACATCAAACTGGGCGGCAATGCCGAATTCCGGATCGACGACGAACTTGCCGACACGCCCGAAGGCGCAACGCGCGACGCCGCGATCGAAAAGATCAAGGCAGAGGTCGAGGCCGACAGGGATCGGGTGCTGGCTGCCGGCGGTCTGTGCGTGATCGGTACCGAACGCCACGAAAGCCGCCGGATCGACAACCAGCTGCGCGGCCGTTCGGGCCGTCAGGGCGATCCGGGACTGTCGAAGTTTTACCTCTGCCTCGAGGACGATCTGCTGCGCATCTTCGGGCCGGACACGCTGTTCTCCAAGATGATGAACTCGAACCTGGCCGACGGCGAGGCGATCGGGTCCAAGTGGCTGTCCAAGGCGATCGAGACCGCGCAGAAGAAGGTCGAGGCGCGCAACTACGACATCCGCAAGCAGGTGGTCGAATACGACGACGTGATGAACGATCAGCGCAAGGTGATCTACGAGCAGCGTGCCGACATCATGGATGCCGAAACCGTCGACGAGGTTGTGCTCGACATGCGCCACGACACGATCAACGCGCTGGTCGGCGACGCCTGCCCGCCGGGATCCTATCCGGAACAGTGGGATATCGCCGCGCTCAAGACCCGGGTCGCCGAAGTGACCGGGATCGACGCGCCGTTCGAGGCCTGGATGGGCGAAGACGGGATCGAGCCCGAAGATATCGAAGCCCGGATTGTCGAACAGGCCGACGCGAAGATGGCGGCCAAGATCGGTGAAGACGACGGGATCTGGCGGCAGGTTGAAAAGCAGATCCTGCTCGAACGGCTCGATCACTACTGGAAGGAACATCTCGCGACGCTCGATGCGCTGCGTCAGGTGGTATTCCTGCGCGCCTATGCCCAGAAGACGCCGATCAACGAATACAAGCAGGAAGCCTTCGGTCTGTTCGAAAAGATGCTGGAAACGATCCGCGAGGACGTGACCCGGATTCTGATGAACAGCGAACTGCGGATGCCCGAACCGGTCGAATTGCCCGACCTGCCGGACTTCCTCACCAGCCATATCGATCCGTTCACCGGTGAGAACGACGCTCTGGCGCCGACCCCGGGTGCCGCAGCGATGATGAGCGCGCTGGGCGGGGCCGAGGTGTCCGCGGCCAGCGGTGTCCTGCCGACGCCGGGCGAGGGCGACCCCTATGCCGCGCTGGGTCTGTCGCGCAATGCGCTGTGCCCTTGCGGATCGGGCGAGAAGTACAAGCACTGCCACGGCGCTGCGGCGTGACCTCGATCCTCTCCGGGTGAGGGAGCATTCATGATCTGGCTGCCTTTCGGCTTTTTCGCGACCGCACTGCTCTACGCGTCGGTCGGGTTCGGCGGGGGCTCTACCTATAGCGCGCTGCTCAGCCTGATCGGGTTTGATTACCGGTTGCTGCCAATCGTCAGCCTGGTCTGCAACGTGGTTGTGGTCGGCGGCAGCACTATCCGCTTTGCGCAGGGGCGGGCGATACCCTGGAAGCGCGCGCTGGTGCTGGCGCTGGTTGCCGCGCCGATGGCGTTTCTGGGCGGACTGACGCCGATCAGGCAGGCGACGTTCCTGATGGTTCTGGGGCTCAGTCTGGTCGGTGCGGGCTCGGCGCTGTTCATTCCGCGCGCGCCGGACCGCGAGGCTCTACCGCTTCCCTCCGCCCGCTTCATGGCGCTGGCCGCCGTGCCGCTGGGCTATCTGGCCGGGCTGGTCGGGATCGGCGGGGGTATTTTTCTGGCCCCGCTGCTCCACCTGACTCGCTGGTCGCCGGCCCGCGCAATTGCTGCGACCACCAGCCTGTTCATCCTGATAAATTCACTGGCCGGGCTTGCCGGGCAGCTCGCCAAGAACGGGCCTGAGCGCTTCGCCGAGGCGTTGTCGGGTGCCCTGCCGCTGTTGATTGCGGTGGTGCTGGGCGGGCAGATCGGTTCGGTTCTGGCGCTGCGCTTCCTACCCGAACGGGCGATCCGCTGGCTGACGGCGGCGCTGACGATCTGGGCCGGCAGTCGGCTGTTGCTGGGCTGAAAACAAAAAGCCCTGCCGTGGGGCAGGGCTTTGAAAGTCCTCGAAGGTGGCTCCCCGAGTAGGATTCGAACCTACGACCAAGTGATTAACAGTCACCTACTCTACCGCTGAGCTATCGGGGAATGCTCGGGCCGCCTTTCGGACAGGGGTGCGCCTATAACAGCGCCGATGGGTTTGGCAAGCGGTGCCCCTTCGATTTTCGTCAGAAGTGGAACTGCTCGGCAAAAATGCGTTCTTCGAGCGTGCGCCCCGGATCGAACAGCAATTGCAGCTGCTTGTCGCGCGCGACGCGAATCCGCACGGCCTGGATGTCGCGCAGTTCCTTCTGGTCGGCCACCGCCGCCACCGGGCGCTTTTCCGGGTCGAGGACCTTGAATTCAACCTCGTAATGATCGGGAATGATCGCCCCGCGCCAGCGCCGGGGGCGGAACGGGCTGATCGGAGTCAGCGCCAGCATGTTCGAACCCATCGGCAGGATCGGACCGTTGGCCGAGAGGTTGTAAGCGGTGGACCCTGCCGGGGTCGCCATCAGGATACCGTCGCAATAGAGCTCCGGCAGGCGGACCTTGCCGTTGACCGCAACCTCCAACTTGGCAGTCTGGCGGGTTTCGCGCAGCAGCGAGACTTCGTTGATCGCAAAGAAGCTCTCCTCGCTGCCGCTGCCGGTGGTGGCGGTCATCTCCAGCGGGGTGACGACCAGCGGCCTGGCCCGCGCCACGCGCTCTTCAAGGGTGCGGCTCGACTTGGGCTTGTTCATCATGAAGCCCACGGTGCCGTAGTTGAGGCCGTAGGCCGGGATCACCCGCCCGCTGTCGAGCATCTGGTGCAGGCAATGGAGCATGTGCCCGTCGCCGCCCAGCACCACCACCGCATCGGCCTGATCGGGGGAAACGAAATCCGCGCCTTCGCGCAACGCCGCTGCCGCCTCGTGCGCGCGGTCGGTATCCGAAGGCATCAGGGCCAGGCGCAGGGGCTTGCTCATCGGCTGCGATGCATATGGCCGGGCGAGAAGCTTGGCAACGCAACAATTTGGTAGGAGCCTGCGGGCTATGGCGGGGCGATGACCACGCTCCATCCCGACGAGTTCGAGGCGAGCCGCGATGCCGTGACCGGGCTGCCCGGCCGCGAAGCTGCGCGTGCGCGGCTGTCGGAATGGCTCCAGCATGGCGAACAGGTCCATGCCCTGCTGATCGGACTGCGGCGTTTCGATGCCGTCAACCTGGCCTACGGCAGCGCATCGGGCGATGCCGCGCTGGGCGAAGTCGCGGCGCGGCTCAAGCACTTCGCCGGTGACGAACTCGACGGGGCCTGGCTGGCGGCCCGCAGCGGCGGGGGGCAGTTCCTGCTGCTTAGCGCCCAGCCGTGCAGCCGTGAACGCTGGCAGATGATCGCCGCGCAGCTGCTGGACGCACTCGCCCGGCCGATCGCCGCTCCGGGCGGAACCCTGCGCCTTTCACCCCGCGCGGCGCTGCTGCGCGGTCTGCCGCACGACGATGCGGAATCGGTTCTTGACCGGCTTGGTCAGGCACTGTCGAGCGCGATGAACCAGTCGGCGCGGCGGCTGAGCTGGGCCGATGGGGAATCGACCCGGGCCGGGCGCAGCGCCGCCCAGCTCGAAGCCGATCTGCTGCACGCGCTCGACGGCAACGAGATCGAAGTGGTCTACCAGCCGCAGTTCGCCTGCACCGGCGATCACCTGACCGGGGCCGAGGCGCTGGCGCGCTGGAACCACCCGGAACTGGGCAGGATCGGGGCCGGTGCGCTGTTTGCCGTTGCCGAGCGCGCCGATCACGTCGCCCAGCTTTCGCGCCACGTCGCGCGATTGGCGCTGAAGGGAGCGAAGCGCTGGCCGATGGATCTGCGGCTGTCGCTCAACGTCACGCCCAGCGATCTCGCGTCGGGCGATTTCGCGGCCGAGTTTGCGGCGCTGGCCAAGAAGTGCGGCTTCCCCGCCTGGCGGCTGACGCTGGAAGTAACCGAGCAGGTGCTGCTTTCGGACGTCAACCATGCGGCGCAGGCGCTGGGAACGCTGGCCGGGCAGGGGATGCGGATCGCGCTCGACGATTTCGGCGCGGGGTTCTGCAACTTTCGCTATCTCAAGCTGCTGCCGCTGCACTACCTCAAGCTGGACCGCAGCATGATCGACGGGATCGCCGGCGATCCGCGTGACCTGGCGGTGCTGCGCGCGATCGTGGCGATGGCCGGAGCGCTGGACCTCAAGGTGATCGCCGAAGGCGTCGAAAACGAGGCGCAGCGGGCGCTGGCCGCGGCAGAAGGCTGCGCCTATTACCAAGGCTACCTGCGGGCCCAGCCAATGAGCGCGGCAGATTTTCTGGACTTGGCGCGGGGGTAACGCGTCGTCCCAGCGAACGCGGGATCGCAGGCCGCTTCGCTGCGTGGAAGGCCTGCGGTCCCCGATCAAGCCGGGGAAGACGCCTATTTCGCCTTCCGTGCGATCTGGCTGAGCCCCTTGGTCAGCTGGTACAGGCCGTTGAGCCGCGCTGCGGGGTCGCCCCAGACGCGGGTGACAACGATCTTGCTGTCGGGGCGCAGCTTGATCGTGCCTTGCAGCCGCTCGGCATAGGCGAACAGGCCGGCGGGATCGACGAAGCGGTCCTGGTGGAACGACACCAGCGTCCCCTTGGCGCCAACATCTATCTTGGAAATGTTCGCCTCGATCGCCTGACGCTTGATCTGGATCAGCTTGATCAGATTGGCGGTAGGAGTGGGCAGCGCACCGAACCTGTCGATCATCTCGGCTGACAGCGATTCGATCTCGGCCTGATCCTCGGTATCGTTGAGACGGCGATAGAGCGCCATCCGCACCGCCAGATCGGGAACATAGTCCTCGGGGATCATGATCGGGGCATCGACGGTGATCTGCGGGCTCAGCGCATGGCGTTCCTTGGCGAGGCCCATGTCACCGGCCTTGGCCGCCAGGATCGCGTCTTCCAGCATCGACTGGTACAGTTCGAACCCGACTTCGCGGATGTGGCCCGATTGTTCGTCGCCCAACAGGTTGCCCGCGCCGCGGATGTCCAGATCGTGGCTGGCCAGCTGGAAGCCCGCTCCCAGCGAATCGAGATCGCCCAGCACCTTCAGCCGCTTCTCCGCGACCTCGGACAGCTGGGTGTCCGCCGGGGTGGTGAGATAGGCATAGGCGCGCAGCTTGGCCCGGCCGACCCGCCCGCGCAGCTGGTACAGCTGGGCCAGGCCGAACCGGTCCGCCCGGTGGATGATGATCGTGTTGGCGCTGGGGATATCCAGCCCGCTTTCGACGATGGTGGTGGACAGCAGCACCTCGTACTTCTTTTCGTAGAAGGCGCTCATCCGCTCTTCCACTTCGCCCGCCGCCATCTGGCCGTGGGCGGCGATGAAACGGATTTCGGGTACGGTGTCGCGCAGCCATTGCTCGACATCGGCCATGTCGGCGATCCGCGGCACGACGATGAAGCTCTGCCCGCCGCGATGGTGTTCGCGCAGCAAGGCCTCGCGCATCACCATGTCGTCCCATTCCATCACATAGGTGCGCACCGCCAGCCGGTCGACAGGCGGGGTCTGGATGGTCGACAGCTCGCGCAGGCCCGACATGGCCATCTGCAAGGTCCGCGGGATCGGGGTGGCGGTGAGGGTGAGGACGTGGACATTGGCGCGCAGCTGCTTGAGCGCTTCCTTGTGGGTAACGCCGAAGCGCTGCTCTTCGTCGACGACCACGAGACCGAGCCGCTTGAACTTGACGCTTTTTGCCAGGATCGCGTGGGTTCCGATCACCACGTCGATCTGCCCGGCTTCCAATCCGGCGCGGGTTTCGCGTGCTTCCTTGTCCCCGACCAGCCGCGAGAGGCGCCCGACGTTGAGCGGGAAGCCGGCGAAGCGTTCGCGAAAGCCGGTGAAATGCTGGCGGGCGAGCAGGGTAGTGGGGGCAACCACGGCCACCTGCTGCCCGGCCATGGCGGCGACGAAGGCGGCGCGCAGGGCAACCTCGGTCTTGCCGAAGCCGACATCGCCGCAGACCAGCCGGTCCATCGGCCGTCCGGCGCCCAGATCGTCGAGCACCTCCTCAATCGCGCGTTCCTGATCCTCGGTTTCGGCCCAGGGAAACTTCTCGGCGAACTGGTCATAGGCCGCAGAATCGGGCACCAGCGCCGGGGCCTGGCGCAGCGCGCGCAGCGCGGCGGTCTTGAGCAGGGCGTGCGCAATTTCGCGAATCCGCTCTTTCAGCCGGGCCTTGCGCTTTTGCCAGCCTTCGCCGCCCAACCGGTCAAGCCCGACGAATTCGTTGTCGCTGCCATAGCGGCTCAGCACGTCGATATTCTCGACCGGGACATAGAGTTTGTCGCCCCCGGCGTACTCCAGCATCACGCAGTCGTGCGGACTGTCGCCCACGGGGATCGATTGCAGTCCGCCATAGCGGCCGATCCCGTGCTCCATGTGGACCACCAGATCGCCCGGCGTCAGCGCAGCGAGTTCGGCAAGAAAGGCGTCGGCGCCCTTGCGGCGCTTCTTGCGGCGGACGAGCCGGTCGCCCAGGATGTCCTGCTCGGTAACCAGTTCGAGCTCGGCGTTGGCAAAACCGCTATCCAGCGGCAAGACCAGCGCCACAGGGGTGCCCTTGGCGGCCAGTCCCAGCGCCTCCTGCCAGCTGCCGGCCAGCACCGGCTCGGGCTTAACCGCTTCGCCCAGGATCGCCGCGATCCGGGCGCGGCTACCCGGCGAATAGGCGGCAATCAGCACCTTGCGGCCAAGTTTGGCCTGTCCGGCCAGATAGGTGGCCGCGGCCTCGTACACGTTGTCTCCGCGGGCACGTTCGGGGGCAAAGTCGCGGCTTCCGGAAAAGCCGCAGTCGATCACCCGCGCGCTTTCGGGCTGGGCGAAGATGTCGGCGCGGTGGACCGGGGCGCTGTCCAGCACGGCGTCGAATTCGGCGCGGCCAAGATAGAGCCCCGCCGGATCGAGCGGGCGGTAGCTGCCCGGCGCCTTGCCCGATGTGTCGGACCGGGCCGCGAAGTAGTCAGCGATGTCGCCCAGTCGCTCATCCGCAGCGCTTTGGGCTGCGCTGTCGATCACAATCAGGTCGTCGCTGCCAAGATGATCGAACAGCGCGCTGAGCCGGTCTTCGAACAGCGGCAACCAGTGTTCCATCCCGGCCAGCCGCCGGCCGTCGCTGACCGCTTGATAGAGCGGATCGGAGGTGGCGTTGGCGCCGAACTGTTCACGGTAGCGGGTGCGGAACCGCTTGACCGTGTCATCGTCCAGCAGGGCCTCGCTGGCAGGCAGAAGCAGGTGCTGGTCCACCGGCCCGGTCGAGCGCTGCGTATTGGGATCGAACAGCCGCAGCGTTTCCAGCTCGTCGCCGAAGAAATCAAGCCGCAGCCCGGATTCGAGGCCCGAGGGGAATATGTCGAACAGCGATCCGCGCACTGCGTATTCGCCGGCGTCGGCCACGGTATCGGTGCGGCTGTAACCCTGCCGCTGGAGCAGCGCGATCAGGCTTTCGCGGCCGATCTCCATTCCCGGCTTCAACAGCTTGACGCTTTCGCGGATCCGGAACGGGGTCAAGGTGCGTTGCAGTACGGCGCCGGTCGTGGTGACCAACAGCTGCGGACCCGCAGCCGGGCCCTGCAACCGGTGCAGGGCCGCCAGTCGCCGCGCGCTGACCGACAAAGCGGGGCTGGCACGGTCATAGGGCAGGCAGTCCCACGCCGGAAAGGCAATCACCTCGACCTCGGGGGCGAAATAGGCGGCGCTGTCGACAATCCCCTGCATTGCCGCATCGTCCGGCGCGATGAACACGGCCCGGCCTTTGGCGGCGCGGGCCAGATCGGCCAGGACCAGCGGCTGCGCGCCGCGGGCGAGCGAGGCCAGCGTCAGCGGGGTTTTGGCGGTCAGCAATCGGGACAGGTCTGGCATGGTTCGCGCAACAGCAATTGCCCCGCGTGCCATTTTGATGGCCAGCGGGGTGGGAGGATTCGCGCTGCCTTAGCGGCTTGCGTTCAGCCTGTCAGCGCGGGATTTCGACATAGTCGAGCTTGCGGAAGGCATCCATCTGCGGCCCGGCGAACTCGATCGGCACTGCCAGCGTGCCCAGGGCCCAGCCCAGGATGTCGACGTCTTCCTCATCAAGCAGCGCTTCGAACCAGGCGATTTCGGCCTCGTTCCAAGTCATGCCATACCGGTCGAAGAAGCCGCCGATCATGTAGTCGGCCTCGCGCGTGCCGCGGTGCCAGGCGCGGAATTTGAGGCGGCGAAGGCGGTCGGCGGGGTTCATGGGCAGTGCGCCTATGCCAAAATCGGCGGCGGGTCCACCACCCTCCAACCCCCTCCTCCGAAGAGGACGGGGAGCCGAAAGTGCTCCCGCGAAGCCCCCTCCTCTTCAGAGGAGGGGGTTGGGGGTGGTGCTCACCTCAATCCTTCTCGCGCATGGCGGCGATGATTTCGCCGGGTTGCTTGCCGATCAGGTCCTTGTGAAATTCCTTGAGCACAGCCCGTTCGGTCTGCTTGTGATAGTGGCGACGCATTTCGCCCAGCGTGCGGGGCGGGGCGAAGACCACCAGCTTCTCGATCTTGTGGACCAGGACCTGGCTGTTGAGCCAATTCACCGCAGCGATGGCATGGGCGTCTTCATCGACCTGATGCCCGGCATGGTTGCCAGAACTGGAATGGTGGCTGCCGGCCGAATGGTTGTGGCTGTCCAGTTTGGGGCTGTCCATCGCCGCCAGATCGGGCTGCGCTTCATCAC
Organism: Novosphingobium sp.; assembly: GCA_013141325.1. GTDB lineage: Bacteria > Pseudomonadota > Alphaproteobacteria > Sphingomonadales > Sphingomonadaceae > Novosphingobium. The sequence goes on along the minus strand of JABFRE010000091.1, from coordinate 37,712 downwards.
CGGCATTGCGATAGAGTTCGAAGGTCTTGCCATCGACGAGGGCAACGACGGTTCCGTGGGGGAGCAGCATCTGTTTCTCCTTGGCTTGCTCTGGGCGCCTTCTGATGAGGCAAGAGCGATAAGGCGGCAGCCCGGGGTGCGGGTCCATGCGCTGGGTCAAATCGCGAAAATGTTTCGCAGTATCGCCGCTGCAAATTTGCTCTCCCCAGGCGCGCGCGGACGGCTATGACAGCATGATGCGTCCCGACCGGCTCAACCCCCTGTTTGTCGCCGCCGACAGCTTGAAAGGCGTCGGCCCGCAGCTGGCCCGCCCGCTGGAGCGGCTGGGGCTCACCCGGGTCCGCGATTTTGTCTACCACCTGCCCGACCGCTTTGTCGAACGGCGCGCCGTGACCGACCTCGATCAGGCCGGCGTGGGTGAGAACATCGTGGTGGCGCTGACTCCGGTCGAATACCGCAGCGCGGTCGGGCGCGGGCCATTTCGGGTGCTGGCCAGCGATGCGGCGGGCAATATCTGCGCGCTGACCTACTTCGGGCGCAACGGTGGTTGGGCGAAGAAGCAGTTGCCGCTGGGCGAACGGCGCTGGATCGCCGGACGGCTCGATCAGTTCGGGCAGCTGCTCCAGATCGTTCATCCCGACCATGTACTGGAGGAAGGCGGGGCGACGCTGGGCCAGCTGTGCGAGCCGGTCTATCCGCTGTCGGAAGGGTTGACCCAGGGGCGGATCGCGGCGCTGGTCGGGCAGGCGTTGGAGACAGTCCCGGAGCTGCCGGAGTGGATCGAGCCCGGCCTGCTGGACAAGCTGCACTGGCTGGCCTGGCGCGATGCGCTGATGCTGGCGCACAAGGGCGATCACCCTGCCGCACGCGACCGGCTGGCCTATGACGAGCTGCTGGCAAACAGCTTGGCCTTGATGCTGGTGCGCAGCGCCAACCGGGCGCAAAGCGGCACGCCGCTGAAAGGCGACGGGCACCTGCGCGAACGGGTCCAGTTGCCGTTCGCGCTGACCGAGGCTCAGCGCCGGGCGATTGACGAGATCGCCGGCGATATGGAGCAAGGCGCGCCGATGCTGCGGCTGCTGCAGGGCGATGTCGGATCGGGCAAGACGGTTGTTGCGCTCGAAGCCATGCTGATCGCGGTGGAAGCCGGGGCGCAGGCCGCGCTGCTCGCCCCGACCGAGATCCTTGCCCGCCAGCACTACGAAACGCTGTCCCGGATGGCCGCTGGAACCGGTGTGGAGATCGCCCTGCTGACCGGGCGGGACAAGGGCAAGGCGCGCGAATCGATTCTGATGGGGCTGCATGATGGGTCGATCGGGATTGTGGTCGGCACCCACGCGATATTTCAGGACGCGGTGACCTATCGCAATCTGGCACTGGTGGTGATCGACGAACAGCACCGCTTTGGGGTGGGGCAGCGGCTGATGCTGACGCAGAAGGGGCGGCGCACACCGCACTGCCTGTCGATGACCGCCACCCCGATCCCGCGCACGCTGACCCTGGCGCAGTACGGCGAGATGGACGTGTCCAAGCTCGACGAGATGCCGCCGGGCCGCCAGCCGATCGATACCCGCGTGGTCGCGGTCGAGCGCATCGACGATGTCGTCGGCGCAATCGGTCGGCACCTGGAAAGCGGGCAGCAGGCCTATTGGGTCTGCCCGATGGTCCGCGAGCTTGAGAGCGAGGATCTTGCCGCCGCAGAGGCGCGCCATGCCGCGCTCAAAGCCCGCTTCGGCGAAACGGTGGTGCTGGTCCACGGCCAGCTGCGCCCCGAAGCCAAGGACGCGGCGATGGAGCGCTTTGTCTGCGGCGAGGCGAAGCTGCTGGTCGCGACCACGGTGATCGAGGTCGGCGTCGATGTCCCGAACGCCACGCTGATGGTGATCGAACAGGCAGAGCGTTTCGGCCTGGCCCAGCTGCACCAGCTGCGCGGTCGGGTCGGGCGGGGCGAGGGGAAGAGCACCTGCCTGCTGCTGCGCTCCGATGCCCTGTCCGAAACCGCGCGCCGCCGTCTGGCGCTGATGCGCGAAACCCAGGACGGATTCCGGATCGCCGAGGAGGATCTGGAACTGCGCGGCGGGGGCGAGCTGCTGGGCACGCGGCAGTCCGGCGACACCCCGTTCCGCGTCGCCAGCCTGGAGCAGATCCAGCGCCTGCTGCCGCTGGCCCACGACGACGCCCGCCTGCTGATGGACCGCGACGGCGGCCTGACCGGCCCGCGCGGCGCGGCGGCGCGGTTGCTGCTTTATCTGTTCGAACGCGATTGGGGCGTGCAGCTGCTGCGCAGCGGCTGACGCCGCCTAAACCGCAAGAATCGCCACGTCGCCCTCGCGCGGAACCGCGCCATCGAACGAGGTCAGCGGTTCGAAACTCTCGTCCAGCAGTTCGGCCGATGCCAGCCCGGCCAGCTTGAACTGCCCCAGCCGCGGCGCCTCGTCGCTGCGCCAGACCTTGCCGAAATTCAGCGCCGCCACGTACTGATCGCCGTGGCGTTCGTAGAGGAGGTGCGGGGCGAGGACGATCCGCTGGCCATTATAGCTGGCCGCGATCGTGCGCTTGCGGGCGATGGCTTCCAGCATCAGCAGGCGGTTGTCGCTCATGCGGTCAGTGTTTCATGAAAATGGTGCATTGCAGCATAGTGCGGGACTCGTCCCGTCGATGCAAGCGAAGAGCGAAATGGTCGGGGAAAGAGGATTCGAACCTCCGGCCCCTGCCTCCCGAAGACAGTGCTCTACCAGGCTGAGCTATTCCCCGACCGATCGTTCACCCCCCCAAGAGCCTATGGACTCAAGCAGGGGCGAGGCAGGAGCGCGCCTATAGTTGGCGATTCCGCAGGTGGCAAGCGGGCATTCTCACGCTACCATGACTTTATGGCAACCGCAGCGCTCCCCACCGATTCCCGTGAACAAGCCCATTGGGAATGGCAGTATCTCAACTTGATGCGGCGGATCTGGGCCGAAGGGAACGAACGCGTTGACCGAACCGGCGTGGGCACGCGTTCGGTCCTTGGCGCGCAGATTCGCTTCGATCTGGCGGGCGGGGCGATGCCGCTCATCACCACCAAGCGGGTGTACTGGAAGACCGCGACCCGCGAATTCCTGTGGTTCCTGACCGGCGATACCAACATTCGCGCGCTCTGTGCGCAGGGGGTGGAAATCTGGACGGACTGGCCGCTCGACCGCTATCGCAAGGACAGTGGTGAAAACATCTCACGCGAGGATTTCTCGCGGCGAATCGTCGAGGATGCGGATTTCGCCGCACGCTGGGGCGAACTCGGCCCAGTCTATGGCAAGCAGTGGGTCAACTGGCCGGTCTATGAACCGGCCGGAGATGGACTGTTCCGCCAACGCGCGCAGGGTATCAACCAGGTGGCCGACGTGGCCCACAGCCTGCGCCACAATCCGGGCAGCCGCCGCCATATCGTCGAAGGCTGGAATGTGGCGGAGCTGGACCGGATGGCCCTGCCGCCTTGCCATAAGACCTATCAGTTTCATGTCGCGGACGGTCGCCTGTCCTGCGCGCTGTACCAGCGCAGCTGTGACGTGGCGCTCGGTCTGCCGTTCAACCTGTGGGGCGCGGCGCTGTTCACCCGGATGCTGGCGCAGCAATGCGATCTGGAGCCGGGCGAACTGGTGTGGATGGGCGGCGACACGCACCTGTACCTCAACCATGCCGATCTGGTCGAAGCGCAGCTGGCGCGGGAGCCTGATGGCGCACCGACGCTCGAAATCCTGCGGCGGCCGGACAGCATGTTCGACTACCGGTTCGAGGACTTTGCGGTGACCGGCTATACCCCGCAGGCGGCGATCAGCGCGCCGGTGGCGGTTTAGTTGACGCGGAAACCAGTTTGAAATAAAATAACCCGCAGCTAAAATTTGCTTCCAATGGCGCATGGGGCGCCGCCGAAGCGGGAGAGCGCGATATGGCCAAGCGGCCTGCCATTGGCGAAGCTGCGCGCGGCAACCTGCCGCCGCTGTCGTTGCACGTTCCCGAACCGCCGTTCCGCCCCGGCGATCCGGTGGATTATTCATTCCTCAAGATCCCGCCGGCGGGCGCCCAGCCGCGCCCTGACGAAGGCTGCGCGGCCGAGGATACGCATCCGCTGTGCCACGATCTGATCCGCGTTCTGGATGACGACCACCGCGCGGTTGGGCCGTGGGATCCCAAGCTCGATCCCGAAACGCTGCGCCGGTTGCTGCGGACCATGGCGCTGACCCGTGCCTTCGACGACCGGATGTACCGGGGCCAGCGCCAGGGCAAGACCAGCTTTTACATGAAGTGCACCGGCGAAGAGGCAACGTCGGTCGCGGCAGCCTTTGCACTCGCCGACGACGACATGGTGTTCCCCTCCTATCGCCAGCAGGGCATCCTGATCGCGCGGGGCTATCCGCTGACGGAGATGATCAACCAGATTTATTCGAACCGAGCGGACAAGCTGAAGGGCCGCCAGCTGCCGATCATGTATTCCAGCCGCGAGCACAACTTCTTCACGATCAGCGGCAACCTGGCCACCCAGTATCCCCAGGCGGCCGGTTGGGCGATGGCCAGTGCGATCAAGGGCGATACCCGGATTGCCGCCAGCTGGATCGGCGAGGGATCGAGCGCGGAGGGCGATGCCCACGCCGCCTTCGTTTTCGCCACGGTGTTCAATGCCCCGGTGGTGTTCAACATCGTCAACAATCAGTGGGCGATCTCCAGCTTTTCGGGCTTTGCCGGGGGAGAGCGGGCCACCTTCGCCGCGAAGGCGGTGGGCTATGGCATCGCTGGCCTGCGGATCGACGGCAACGATGCTCTGGCGGTCTATGCTGCGGTACGCTGGGCTGCCAACCGGGCGCGGGCGGGCAAGGGGCCGACCCTGATCGAGCACTTCACCTACCGCGCCGAGGGGCACTCCACCTCTGACGATCCCAGCGCCTACCGTTCGGCCACCGAGCGCGAGGAATGGCCGCTGGGCGATCCGATCATGCGGCTTAAGCGCCACCTGATCGGCCTTGGCGAATGGTCGGTCGAACAGCATCAGGCGATGGACGCCGAGCTGATCGAGATGGTCAAGGCGGCGACCAAGGAAGCGGAGAAGAACGGCGTGCTCGGCCACGGCCTGCACCACCCGTTCCACACCATGTTCGAGGACGTGTTCGAAGAGATCCCCTGGCACCTTGAGGAGCAGGCCCAGCAGGCCATGCGCGAACGCCGGATCAAATGGCCGGAGTGGAAGGAATCATGAGCGCTCTGGAGGAAGGTCCCGTGACCCTGACCGAAGCCCCGGCGCGCCGCCTCAACATGATCGAGGCGATCAACGACGCGCTCGACGTGATGATGGCGCGCGATCCCGATGTGGTGATTTTTGGCGAGGATGTTGGCTTCTTCGGCGGCGTGTTCCGCGCCACTGCGGGCCTGCAGAAAAAGCACGGCAAGACCCGTGTGTTCGATACCCCGATCAACGAATGCGGGATCATCGGCGCGGCGGTGGGCATGGCGGCCTATGGCCTGCGCCCGGTGCCGGAAATCCAGTTTGCCGACTATATCTATCCCGGGCTGGACCAGCTGATCAGCGAAGCGGCGCGGCTGCGCTACCGCTCTGCGGGCGAATACATCGCGCCGATCACCGTGCGTTCGCCGTTTGGCGGCGGAATCTTTGGCGGGCAGACCCACAGCCAAAGCCCCGAGGCGCTGTTCACCCACGTCGCCGGGATCAAGACGGTGATCCCCAGCACCCCCCACGATGCCAAGGGCCTGCTGATCGCCGCGATCGAGGACAACGATCCGGTGGTCTTCTTCGAGCCCAAGCGGATCTACAACGGCCCGTTCGGCGGCTTCTATGACAAGCCGGTCGAACCCTGGGCGCGTCATCCCGATTCCGAGGTGCCGGAGGGGTACTATTCGATTCCCTTGGGCAAGGCCCGGGTGGTGCAGGAAGGCGAGGCCCTGACCGTGCTGGCCTATGGCACGATGATCCACGTCGCCCAGGCGGTGCTGGCCGAAAAGGGCGTCGATGCCGAAATCATCGACCTGCGCACGCTGGTGCCGATCGACATCGAGACTGTGCAGAAGTCGGTGGAAAAGACCGGCAAATGCCTGATCGTCCACGAGGCGACGCGGACCTGCGGCTATGGTGCGGAACTCTCCGCGCTGGTCCAGGAGCGCTGCTTCTATCACCTTGAGGCGCCGATCGAGCGGGTGACGGGGTTCGATACGCCCTATCCGCACAGCCTTGAATGGGCCTATTTCCCCGGTCCGGTCCGCATTGGCGAGGCCGTCGACCGTCTGCTGAAAGCGTAACCGATGGGCAAATTCACCTTCAATCTTCCCGACATTGGCGAAGGCATCGCCGAGGCCGAAATCGTCACTTGGCACGTCAAGGTCGGCGACCGGATCGAGGAAGACGGCAAGATCGCCGACGTCATGACCGACAAGGCCACGGTCGAGATGGAAAGCCCGGTAACCGGCACCGTGATCGCCGTGGGCGGGGAAGAGGGCGACATGATCGCAATCGGCTCGCCGCTGGTGGTGATCGCGGTTGAGGGCGATGCGGCGGAGGATGCGGCGCCAGCTGCGGCTGTCGCCGAGCGGATTGAGGTGGAAACACCCGATGCAGGGGATGTTGAGCGGGCCGCGGCTGCCGCTCCTGCTCCTGCAAGTCCGCTCACCGAAGCTGCACCCGCTCGGGCCGAGCCTGTCGAGGCCCAGGCGACTTCGCCGGCCCACCACGCCAAGGTCCTCGCCAGTCCGGCCGTGCGCGCCCGTGCCGCCGAGCTGGGGATCGACCTCGCCCAGATCAAGCCGGCCGAGGGTGGGCGGCTACGGCATGCCGATCTTGACGCCTTCCTGGCCTATAACGGCGCCTGGCGCGCGGCCGGCGCGAAGCGCGCGGACGAAACGGTCAAGGTCATCGGCATGCGCCGCCGCATCGCCGAGAACATGGCAGCGTCGAAGCGCAACATTCCGCATTTCTCCTACGTGGAAGAGTGCGATGTTACCGCATTGGAAGACCTGCGCGGCCAGCTCAACGCCGCGCATGGCGAGCGGCCCAAGCTGACCATGCTGCCGCTACTGATCGCGGCGATCTGCCGGACTCTGCCTGATTTCCCGATGCTCAACGCGCGCTATGATGACGAAGCCGGAGTGGTCACCCGCCACGGTGCCGTCCATCTGGGCATGGCGACCCAGACCGACGCCGGGCTGATGGTGCCGGTGATCCGCGATGCGCAGGACCGGAACCTGTGGCAGCTTGCCAGCGAAATCCGCCGCCTGGCCGATGCGGCGCGCAGCGGCGGCGCGAAGAGCGAGGAACTGTCTGGATCGACGATCACGATCACCTCGCTGGGCCCGCTGGGCGGGGTGGCGACCACACCCGTGATCAACCGGCCGGAAGTGGCGATCATCGGTCCCAACCGGATCGTCGAACGCCCGATGTTCGTGCCCGACGGGATGGGCGGCGAACGGATCGCCAAGCGCAAGCTGATGAACATTTCGATCAGCTGCGATCACCGGGTGGTCGACGGCTGGGATGCGGCCAGCTTCATCCAGGCGGTCAAGCGGTTGATTGAAACCCCGGTGCTGCTGCTGGCGGATTGACGGAGATCGCCATGGCCTTGGACCCGCGCATCGATGCCAAGATTGCCGAGGCCGCGCCCTTTGCCCAGCCGATCCTGACGCACCTGCGCGCGGTGGTTCACGCGGCGCTTCCGGACGTCGAGGAAACGATCAAGTGGGGCATGCCGCACTTCATGCTCGGCCGCAAGAACCTGGCCGGGATGGCGGCTTTCAAGGCGCACTGCGCGTTCATGATCCACGGAGATGGCCGTCAGGGCGATGCGATGGGCCAGTTCGGCAAGATCAGGGCACTGGGCGATCTGCCTGCCGCCGCCGACCTTGCCGTCAGGTTGCTGGAGGCACGGGCGCGGATCGAAACCAAAGGCACCGCGCTGAAGAAGACGTCGGCTGCGGCCCGCGCACCGCAACCCGAACTGCTCGTTCCGCCCGAACTGGCCGCCGCGCTCGCTGCGAACCCGCAGGCCAAGTCGGCGTTCACCGCCTTCGCCCCGTCGCACCGGCGCGAATATCTGGAATGGATTGCCGAGGCCAAGCGCCCGGAAACGCGTGCCAAGCGTATAGCCCAGACCGCCAAATGGCTGACCGAGGGCAAGAAGCGGAACTGGAAGTACGAGGGCTGCTAGGCGGCCTTAACGCACGATGGCGCTGTAGGCGATCTGCCCCGATCCGCGCGCGGCCAGCGCCGGGGCTACCCGCCAGCGCACATGGGTGACGTCTTCCGGGGTGGCGATCCGGGTGCCGACGCGCATCGCGGCAAGTTTGCCCCAGGTGCGCCCCCCGTCGATCGACACGTCTTCGTCGTCGAAGGCGCTGCCCTGATAGGTCACTGCGCGGGGCAGGGGATTGGTGACGACGAAGCCGCCGGTGCCGCCCAGCTTGTACCAGCTGACCACATAGACCACGCGGTCGCCGCGGCTGAACTGCCGGGCCGGCTCGAGCACCCGGCCGCGCGTGGCCGTGGTACGTTCGATGAACACGGCGCTGTCCAGCGCGATATTGGGCTGGGCAGAGGCCGCTTGCGGCGCGGAGAAGGTGGCAGCCGCGAGCACGGCAAAGCCGCACAGAATCCCGAGCGGGCGAGGTGTCGTCACGGTGGCAGGTCCCCGTTGGCGTCCGATGTGGACGGTGCAGGGGCTTGATCGCAAATCCAGGCAAAGGAATGGTTAACGCCGCGTTTGGCATGTTCCGGATTGCGCGGCGACGCGCCCGTCCGGGCCGCTCCGGCGCGGGAGTTGCACGGGCAAAAAAGCTCTCGCGAAGGCGGTTGACAGCCCCGCGATGCTGGCCTAGTGGCGCCTCTCCCAAGTGGCTGCGCGGGTGTAGCTCAGTTGGTTAGAGTGTCGGCCTGTCACGCCGAAGGTCGCGGGTTCGAGCCCCGTCACTCGCGCCACTTGGGGATTTCTCCTAGAAAGCACTGGTGAAATTCACGTCCTTTCCGCCTGCGGGAAGGCTGACCAGCATGCCGTCCTTCGCCAGCTTCAGCGTGCCGGAAAACTGCTTTGGCGCGTCGCCAAGGAACAGCGGTTCGATCAGCCGCGCCGGCGGCGCGGGGACCAGATGATAGAGCACAAGCGCCTTGACCCCGGCCTCGCGCGCAGCGCGTGCGGCGTCTTCGGGGCTGGCGTGGTAATTCTGGATGTCGGTCATGATTTGCGCGGTGTTCGCCTGCCCGCGTTCGGCGAGCTTCTTGCCCAAGGCGGCGACCATCGGCTTGTTGAGTGCTTCGTGGAACATCAGATCGGCGCCCTTCGCCGCAGCGACGAAGCCGGGCGAATAGACCGTATCGCCCGACAGCGCGATCGAGCGGCCCTTGTAGTCGATCCGGTATCCGAAAGCCGGGGCGATCGGGGCATGGTTGACCCGGATAACGGTGATCTGCACGCCATCCCGATCGTAGGCAACCTGACTGCCGGTGCCATCGGGCAGGGCGATGAGCGTCGGCGCGCCGCCAAAGCCGCCGGGCGGAACCACCTGCGGCCCGTGGTGCGCAATGCGGTAGCCCCTATCGAGCTGGTAGGCGGCGTTGAACCCGCCGACCACCTGATCGGTCCCGGCCGGGCCGTAGATCGGCAGCGGCGCTGTGCGGTGGCCGCCCACCCAGGCTTGCAGCATCAGTTCGCCCAGGCCGTCGATATGGTCGGAATGCAGGTGGGTCAGGAACGCGGCCTGCAACCTGGGCATCGGAAAGCCCATCCGCATCAGCTTGCGGATTGAGCCGGAGCCGGCATCGAACACGAAGGCCTGGTTTCCGGCCAGCACCGCTATGCACGGCCCGGCGCGGCTGGCGTCGGGCATCGGCGAGCCGGACCCGCAGACATAGGCGTGGAGCCCGTCCCCCAACGCCGCCGATTGATCGATGCCGACGCTGGTGTCGAGCGCCCGGTCGAACAGGCGCTGCGCCAGCTGCTGACGGGCGAACAGCATGGCGCCGCCGACCAGCAATGCGATCACCGCGAGCAGCAGTCCCAGTTTGCGCTTCATTGGCCGGTCTCCCCTTGGTTCGCGCGCAGGTTGCCTGCGCCGCGCGGTTGCGGCAAGCGGGACCTGTGAAAATCGCCGATCCTCTTCGCCGGACGCTGGTTGCCGTGGCCCGTGTGCTGGCTGCCGCCCGGCATGACTGGTGGATCATCTCCAGCGCGGCCGTCGCACTGCATGGGCGCGATCCGGGGGCGGTCGGCGATGTCGATGTCCTTCTCGATCCGCGCGACGCAGGGCCGGTGTTTGCGGCCCTGGGGCTGGCGCTTGATCCGGGGCAGCACACCGCGCTGTTTCGCTCGGACTGGTTCGGCAGCTGGAACGGCGCGCCGCTGCCGGTCGAGCTGTTTGCCGGGTTCGCGGTGTGCACCGATGGGATCTGGAACCCGGTCCAGCCGGAGACCCGGCAGGCCGTCAACATCGACGGTGCGGTGCTTTACGTGCCCGAGCGCGAGGAGTTGAAGGCCATGTTGCTGCGCTTCGGGCGGCCCAAGGATCTGGCGCGTGCCGCTACTCTCTAGTCAGCCCCAGCGGCCGGTTTCCATCCAGATCAGAAAGCGCTTCAGCGGCAGCAACCACACCACGCCCAGCAGGGCATAGACCGGTAGCTGCGCCAGCACGGGCCAGCCGCTCATCAGCGGCGGAACGATGCGCGCTACGGCTCCGCCATAGACCAGCAAGGCGGTCAGCAGGGCGAGCACGCCGAAGGGAATTCGCCAGGTTGGTTCGGTGCGCATCAAAACGGTCCGTAAAAGCGGGTAGGGGTGACCACTGCGCGCAGCGGCATGTCATGGGGCTCGCTCGGCAGCTGGGCCTCCAGCTGGCAATCCCAGGCGATCCCGATTGCCACCACCGCAGAGTGATGCGCGAGATAGCGGTCATAGTGGCCGCCGCCCTGGCCCAGCCGCTGCCCCGTCGCGGTGAAGCCCAACAGTGGTACGATCAGCACGGCGGGCGTCGCATCGGGTTCGGACGCGGCTGGCTGGAGACCGCCGTAGGGCGCCTTGACCAGCCCCTCATCGTCAAAGGGATTGGTCCAGATGCGGAACTGCATCGCTGCCCCGCGCGCCGCAAACCAGGGCAGGGCAACAGGGTGGCCGCGTTCGGCGAACCAGCGGGCATAGCCCAACGGCGATGCTTCGCCCGGGACCGGATGGTAGACTCCGATCGCCGCGCCATCGGGCACAAGATCCAGCAGGGGAGCAGGCGGGCGCAGGAACAGCAGCGCGCGCTGCGAAGCGGGGATCGCGGCATCGTGATCGGTTCGGCGGCGGCGCAATGCGGCGCGCAGGGCCTGTTTTTCGGTCACCAAAGAGCCTCGTGCCGCGGCGGAAAAGTGACGGGACCACCATGGGCCGTTGCCAGGAAATCCTCTGACGCGTTCACGTCAGGTGGGAACCGTGTGTGCCGGACCAGGGTCCAACCAGGGACAGCCCCCATGGATTTGCTTATAGCCTCAGGGATTTTCGAAGGCTCGCACCGGGCAGTACCCGTCACCGCCCCATGTAGGGCCTCGCGGCCTAACCCTCAAGGGCCGAGGCGATCTTTTCAAGCCGTTCGGCCACGGCCTCCAGCGTTGCGGCGCCGGATTCGGACGATGCAGCAGCGGCAGGTGCGCCCGGGCGGCCCCGCGCCTCGTGGAGTTCGTCGGCCAGCAGCAGCGCGGCAAACAGCAGTTGGCGCGCTTCGCTGTGGCCGCCGCCCATCTGCTCGACCTTGTCGGCAATCGAGCGGCCCAGTGCGGAAACGTGAGCTTCCTCGCCCTCTGCGCAGGCGACGGTGTAGGCGCGGCCGCCGATCTGGAGCGTGATGTTGCTCATCCCTGGGCCCCTTCGATCAGCTGGTCGAGCTGGGCCAGCGAATCCTGAACGGCGGCACGCAACCGGTCATGCCGGGCCTGAAGCTGTCCCAGTCCGTCAGAGCCGGAATTGCTTCCAGCCGTTTGCGCCGCCGCCTCGATCCGGGCGAGCGCCGCTTCGATCCGCGCCTTTGCGCGGGCGGTGCGATCCCCATCCATATTCCGTGGCTAGCGCAAAATTGCGCCAGTGCAAAGCGTTGCGCTGCGCTTTTCCCACTGTTTGGAAGGCTGGGCGCGACGAGGCGTGCTTGACGGGGCGCGGAGCCTCCGCAAAGGAGGCCGCGCGCCGACTCGGCGCACATCCAGCGATATACCGGGAGCCGCCGTTCATGAGCCTCGACTCGTCCCGCCTGACGCCCATGGCCAATGCCATCCGCGCGCTTTCGATGGACGCGGTCCAGGCCGCCAATTCCGGTCACCCTGGTATGCCGATGGGCATGGCCGACGTCGCCACGGTGCTGTTCAGCCAGTTCCTGAAGTTCGATCCGGCCGCGCCGAAATGGCCCGATCGCGACCGGTTCGTGCTGTCGGCCGGGCACGGTTCGATGTTGCTCTATTCGCTGCTTCATCTGACCGGGTACGACCGCCCGACGATGGCGGATATCCGCAATTTCCGCCAGCTCCACTCGGTCTGCGCCGGACATCCGGAAAATACCGAGCTGGACGGGGTGGAATGCACCACCGGTCCGCTGGGGCAGGGCCTGGCCACGGCGGTCGGCATGGCCATTGCCGAACGCCATCTGAATGCCGTGTTCGGCAGCGATCTGGTCGATCACAAGACCTGGGTGATTGCGGGCGATGGCTGCCTGATGGAAGGCGTCAACCACGAAGCGGTCGGTCTGGCCGGCACCCTGAAGCTGGGCGGGCTCAACGTGTTGTGGGATGACAATCACATCACCATCGACGGCGATACCAGCCTGTCGACCTGCGAGGATGTCGCAGCGCGCTATGCGGCCAGCGGCTGGCACGTGACCCGCTGCGACGGGCACGACTTTGCCGATATTGCCAGGGCGCTGGCCGAAGCCGTCGCCGATCCGCGGCCCTCGCTGGTCGCCTGCAGAACCGTAATCGGGCAGGGCGCACCCAACAAGGCAGGCAGTCATGCGGTGCACGGCAGCCCGTTGGGGGCCGATGAAGTGGCCGCCACCCGCGCCGCGCTCGGCTGGACAGCGGCGCCGTTCGAAATACCGGCCGATATCCTGGTCGACTGGCGTTCGCTTGCAGGCAAGGGCGCGGCGGCCCGTGCCGCATGGGAAGCGCGGCTTTCCGCCAGCCCGCAGGCTGCCGAATTCACGCGTCGGATGGCAGGCGAGCTTCCCGAAGACAAGGGCGCCGCACGCGATTATCTGGCCGGTCTGGTCGCCAACCCGCCCAAGGTGGCGACCCGCAAGGCCAGCGAAATGGCGCTTGAAGCGCTGACGGTGGCGATCCCCGAACTGGTCGGCGGATCGGCCGACTTGACCGGTTCGAACCTGACCAAGACCAAGGCCACGCTGCCGTTCAGTGCTGACGACTATTCCGGCCGCCACGTCCACTACGGGATCCGCGAATTCGGCATGGCGGCGGCGATGAACGGCATGGCGCTGCACGGCGGGGTGATCCCCTATGGCGGGACCTTCCTGGTCTTCGCCGACTATTGCCGCAACGCGATCCGCATGTCCGCGCTGCAGAAGGCCCGCGTCGTCTATGTGCTCACCCACGACAGCATCGGCCTGGGCGAAGACGGTCCGACCCATCAGCCGATCGAACATGTAATGAGCCTGCGGGCGATCCCGGACTTGCTGGTGTTCCGCCCCGCCGACGCGATTGAAACCGCCGAAAGCTGGGCGCTGGCGCTCAAGCAGGCCGACCGGCCCTCGGTGCTGGCGCTTTCGCGGCAGAATCTGCCGCCAGTGCGCTTCGAGGCGGAGATGAAGACCGCCAAGGGCGCCTACCGGCTCAAGACCGCTGCTGCCGCGCGCCAGGTGGTGCTGGTGGCGAGCGGTTCCGAAGTAGAGATCGCCCTGGCCAGCGCTGCAGCGCTCGAAGCGGACGGCATCGGCGCGGACGTCGTCTCGATGCCGTGCTGGGAGCTGTTCGACGCGCAGGACGCCGCCTATCGCGCCGAGGTGCTTCCCGCCGGTGTGCTCAAGGTTTCGGTCGAGGCCGGGGTAACGCTGGGCTGGCAGAAATATGTCGGCGACGGGCTGACCATTGGCATCGACAGCTTCGGCGCCTCGGCGCCGGCGGATCAACTCTACGATTATTTCGGCCTTACGGCTGACAAGATTGTCCCCCAGATCAAGGCCCGGCTGGGTCTCTAACAGGAGTAGCGCACATGGCGATCAAGGTTGCGATCAATGGTTTCGGGCGCATCGGGCGCAATGTCGCGCGGGCGATTCTGGCCCGCACCGACCATGATCTGGAACTGGTGTCGATCAACGATCTCGCCTCGGCCAAGGCCAACGCCATGCTGTTTCAGCGCGATTCGGTGCACGGACCGTTCGGCGGCACCGTTGCGGTCGATGGCAACGATCTGGTGATCAACGGCAAGCGGATCCACGTGACTGCCGAGCGCGATCCGGCGAATCTGCCGCACGGCGCGCAGGGGATCGACATCGTGCTGGAATGCACCGGCTTCTTCACCGACCGCGCCAGCTGCGAAAAGCATCTGGCGGCGGGCGCGAAGAAGGTGCTGATCTCTGCCCCCGGAAAGAATGTCGACCTGACCGTGGTCTACGGCGTCAACCATGACAAGCTGGAAGCGGCGCACACCATCGTTTCCAACGCGTCGTGCACCACCAACTGCCTGGCGCCTTTCGCCAAGGTGCTGAACGACGCGATCGGGATCGAGCGCGGGCTGATGACTACCGTCCATGCCTATACCAATGATCAGAAGATCCTCGACCAGATCCACGACGATCCGCGCCGCGCCCGCGCCGCCGCGATGAGCATGATCCCCACCACCACCGGCGCTGCCCGCGCCGTGGGCGAGGTTCTTCCCGAACTGAAGGGCAAGCTGGACGGGTCGGCAATCCGCGTGCCCACTCCCAACGTCTCGGTGGTCGACCTGACCTTCCAGCCGAAGCGCGATACCACCAAGGACGAAGTCAACGCGCTGCTGAAAGCGGCTGCGGACTCAGGCCCGCTCAAGGGTATCCTGGGCTTTTCGGATGAACCGCTGGTCTCGATCGACTACAACGGCTGCGTCAATTCCAGCACGATCGACAGTCTGGAAACCGCAGTGATCGACGGCAAGCTGGTCCGCGTGCTCAGCTGGTACGACAACGAATGGGGTTTCTCCAACCGGATGGTCGATACCGCCGGGGCGATGGGGAAGCTGCTGTAATATTGGGATAAAGAAGACCATACTCGTCATGCTGAACTTGCTTCAGCATCCATCACGCCTTCGGAACCGGCGGTCGGTGGGGATAGATGGACCCTGAAACAAGTTCAGGGTGACGGGTTTGGGTGATTGGGCCGCCGCAGCTTGCCGAGGGTGCAATGACCAAATTCAAGACTCTCGACGATCTCGGTGACATCGCCGGCAAGGTCGCGCTGGTGCGGGTCGATCTCAACCTGCCGATGCGGGACGGGGCGGTGACCGATGACACGCGCGTGCGCGCCTCTGCGCCAACCATCCTCGAACTGGCCGGCAAGGGCGCCAAGGTGCTGCTGCTGGCGCACTTCGGCCGGCCGAAGGGCGAGCGGGTTTCAACCATGTCGGTCTCGATGACGCTCGATGCGCTGCAAGCCGTGCTGGGCGAGGAAGTGATGTTCGTGCCCGAAGTGGCCGGGCCGGTGGTCGAACAGGCGGTGGGCATCCTTCAGGCGGGCGACATTGCCCTGCTCGAGAACACCCGGTTCTGGAAGGGCGAGGAAGCCAACGATCCCGCCTTTGCCAAGGCCATCGCCGCCAATGCCGAACTTTACGTCAACGATGCCTTTTCCGCCGCGCACCGCGCCCACGCCAGCACCGAAGCGCTGGCCCATCTGCTGCCCGCCTATGCCGGGCGCGCGATGGAGGCAGAGCTCACGGCGCTGGACAAGGCGCTGGGCAATCCGGCCACGCCGGTGGCGGCCGTGGTCGGCGGGGCCAAGGTCTCGTCCAAGCTCGACGTGCTTACCCACCTGGTCACCAAGGTCGATCACCTGATCATCGGCGGGGGCATGGCCAACACCTTCCTCGCGGCGCGCGGCGTCAATGTCGGCAAGTCGCTGTGCGAGCACGAACTGGCGGCAACCTGCGAGCAGATCCTTGACGCCGCCGACGCGGCGGGTTGCACCGTCCATCTGCCCTACGACGTCGTGGTGGCAAAGGAATTTGCCGCCAATCCGCCGTCGCTGCGCACCTGCAACGTCCACGAAGTGGCGGCGGACGAGATGATCCTCGACGTCGGGCCCCAGGCGACCGAGGCGCTGGCCGACGTGCTCAAGACCTGCCGTACCCTGGTCTGGAACGGTCCGCTGGGCGCGTTCGAGATCGCACCGTTCGATACCGCCACGGTGGCCCTGGCCCGCAGCGCGGCGGCGCTGACTGCCGAAGGCGCGCTGGTATCGGTGGCGGGCGGCGGCGATACCGTCGCCGCGCTCAACCATGCCGGGGTGGCGGACAGTTTCTCCTACGTCTCGACCGCAGGCGGCGCGTTCCTCGAATGGATGGAAGGCAAGGAACTGCCCGGAGTTACCGCGCTGGAGCGCTGAGCGCAGCGCGGATTGTCCGCCCGGTCGGGCATCTTTGGTCATTTCGCCTACAGTTTGGACGAAATGCGCATCGCCGGAGTGCCCCCGACCCGGCTAGTTTCATGGCTTGAAACCAGCCGGACAAACCACCGTGAGCGATCCCCGACCCGCCTTGTTGGCGGTCGATATGCAGACCGGCTTCGATGCGCCCCGATGGGGCGCGCGCAACAATCCCGCAGCCGAGGGCAACGGCCTGCGGCTGCTCGAACGCTGGCGCAAGCTGGGCTGGCCGGTGATCCTGGTACGCCACGATTCGACCGAGCCCGGTTCACCCCTGGCCCCCGGTAGCCCGGGCAATGCCTTCAAGCCCGGCTTCGCCCCGCTGGCGGGGGAATGGCTGATTACCAAGCGGGTCAACAGCGCGTTCATCGGCACCGATCTGGAGCAGCGCCTGCGCCGCGCCGGGATCACCCGCCTAGTCGTGTTCGGGCTGACAACCGATCAGTGTGTTTCAACCACGGTCCGGATGGCTAGCAATCTGGGCTTTGCCGTGACCCTGATCGAAGACGCCTGCGCCTGCTTCGCGCTGCGCACCTTCAGCGGCGGCCATGTGGACGCGGCGCGGCTGCACACCGCGCATGTGGCGACCCTGATGGCAGAATTCGCGGAGGTCATTCGCACCGAACAGGCCCTTCTGCTCAATTGACCGGAGACCGAACCATGCGCTTGCTGCCGCTGACTGTTGCCATTCTGCTGCTGGCCGTGCCCGGTCCGCTCGCCGCCGCCCCCGATGCCGTCGAAACGGCAATCCGCCCGGGAGACGACTTCTACGGCTACGCCAACGCGCGCTGGCTTGCCGAGCAGGAGCAAGCCGGGCTGCCCGATAACTCCGGGACCACCGCCGTGCTGATCGAGCGCAACAAGACCCGCGTGCGCGAACTGATCGCAGGGTTTTCGGCGCGGCCGGCCTCGGCGGACGAGCGCAAGGCCGGCCTCTTTCATGCCTCCTTGCTGGACACCGCGCGGATCGAGCGGCTGGGCCTTGCGCCGCTGCAGGGCGATCTGGCGGCGATCGCACGCATCGCCGAGCGACGGCAGCTCGCGGCGTGGCTTGGCGCGCATCTCAGCCTGGATGACGGGTCGGGACAGCAGGTCGATGCGCCGCTGGGGATCTGGGTTCACCAGGGGTTCCACGACGCGGATCGCTATGCGGTGCACCTGATCCAGGGCGGGCTCGGGCTGGACCGGGCGGACTATGCTGACACCGGCCCGGCCGCGCTGGAACGTCGCGCCGCCTATGCTCGGCGGATCGCCGCCGTCCTGCAGGCCGCCGGACACTCCGATCCGGCGGCGCGGGCCCAGGCGGTTGTCGCGTTTGAGGGGCGGATTGCAGCGGTGCACGCATCAGCGGCGGATTCGGCCGACGTCCACAAGACCGACAACGCCTGGTCGCGCCGGGATTTTTCCGTTCGTGCCGCGGGCATGGACTGGCAGGCCTTCCTTACCGCGGCGGGGCTTGCCGCCAACGACCGCTTTGTCGTCTGGCAGCCCGGCATGGTCGCCGGGCTGGCGCAGCTGGTTGCGGAAGCGCCGCTGGAGCCGTGGCGCGATTACCTGACCGTGCGGCTGATCGCGCACCATGCCGATGCATTGCCCGGCAGCGTGACCGGAGCTGAACCGGGAGACCGGGCGGCGGTGGCAGTTGAACGGACCCGGCGGGCCATGCCCGATGTGGTGGGCCGCGCCTATGCGGCGCGGTACTTCCAGCCCACCGCCAAGGCCTCCGCGCAGGTCATGGTGGAATCGATCCGCACGGCCTTTGCCGATCGCCTGGCGCAAACTGCGTGGATGGGGGACGAAACCCGGGTCAGGGCGCTGGCCAAGCTTGCGGCGCTGCAAATCGGCGTCGGCTATCCCGATAGCTGGGCGACCTATTCCGCGCTGAATGTGGTTCGCGGCGATGCGCTGGGCAATCTCCAGCGGGCGGAGCGACTGGCCTACCGCCGCGCGCTGGCCAAGCTGGGCCGGCCGGTCGATCCCGGCGAGTGGGCGATGGCGCCCGAAGCGGTGGGTGCGATCTTGACGCTGAGCCCCAACGCGATGCAGTTTTCGGCGGGGTTGCTGCAGCCGCCCTATTTCGATCCGCACGGCGATACGGCGGCCAACTTCGGCTCGGCCGGGGCCGGGCTGGCGCACGAGGTCAGCCACAGTTTCGATCCGGTCGGCAATGACTATGACTCCGCCGGGCGCCTGGTCCATTGGTGGAGTGCCTACGATCAGGCGCGGTACACGGCGGCGGGCCGGGCGCTGGCGGTGCAGATCGGGCGGAACTGTCCGCTGCCCGGTTCCTGCCTGCGCGGCGAGCAGGTGCTGGGGGAAAGCAGCGCCGATCTGGTGGGGCTGGAAGTGTCCTACGCTGCCTATCGCCGCTCGCTCAACGGGCGTGAGGATTCGGTGATCGACGGCCTGTCGGGCGATCAGCGGTTCTTCATTGCCTTCGCACGCCGCTGGCGCAGGGTCCAGAGCGATGCGGCGCTGCGCCGCTATGTCGAGAGTGATGGCCATCTTCCACCACGCGCCAGGGCCGAGGCTGTCAGGAATCTGGACGCCTGGTACGCCGCCTTTGGCGTGAAGCCGGGTGATGCACTCTATCTCGTGCCGCAGGGCCGGGTTCGGGTCTGGACGAAGTGATCGCTCAATCGGATTTGAGGATCACCGCCGATGAAACCGAGGCGATCCCCTCCAACGCCGAAAACCGCGCAACCAGTTCGCTCAGCGCGGCGGAATTTTCGGCGCGGACCAGCACGTAGGCGTCGATCGGCCCGGTTACCGAATAGTGGTGCGTCACCTCTGGCCAGCTGCGAAACTTGGCAACCACAGGGGCGCAGGGATGAACGCTGAACACTATCGACAGTACTGCGCCGAGCTGTTCTTCGGAGCCGGCCTCACCCAGCACGGCCTGATATCCGGTGATGACCCCGTCGCGTTCCAGCCGGACGATCCGCGCCTGAACCGCCGTGCGCGACAGGTTCACCGCTTTGGAGAGCGCAGCCACGCTGGCCCGGGCGTTCTGCCGCAGCAGCGCCACCAGCTTTTCATCGATCAGATCCTTGCCAAATCTAGCATTCATCGGGTGCAACTGCTCCGGCACGGGATGCGCATCCGCACCCGCCCTTGCCAGCTAACGCGCGGGGGTACAATCGCGCTATGTGGCTGACGCCTTGTCGCGATCGGCCGCCGCCAGCACCACGAGCATCACCATCAGCGCGACGCTGTATTCACTGCCGCCGACGCCGTGTTCGCCCACGAACCAGCCCAGGTTGCGGTGGATCAGCGCGATGCCCACGGCTGCAATCGTGAACAGCACGCTGGCAGCCCAGCGCACTTGGTAGTTCAGCAGGATCAGGCAGCCGGCGATCAGCTCGGCCACCGTGATTGCCCAGACCCAGGCCGTCGGGTACGGGAAGCCCTGATCCTGCATGAAGATCGCGAAGTTGGGGATGGTGTTCTTGGCGATCCGGACCACCGCGTGGGCCATGAACAGGATCGGCGTGGTCAGCCGCAGCAGCAGCATGGCGCCGCGCAGGTTGATGAACGGATAGTCTGCAAACAGACGATTCATGACGGTCCCCCTCGATCCCTTCGATACTGTGACCGGCGTAGCCGATAGGGGACGGGGATAACCCGGCACCGGTGTACCGGTGCATCGTCGCTTGGCGGTTGCGGCGCCCGGCCAAGCTGGCTAAGGCGCCGCACACATACGTATGCAAGCACAGGACCAGCAGCCATGAACACCGCCGAAATGACCGCCAAGATGGCCGAGGGCAAAGGCTTCATTGCCGCGCTGGACCAGTCGGGCGGATCGACTCCCAAGGCGCTGGCGGGATACGGGATCGAAGCGGATGCCTGGTCCGACGAAGCGGGGATGTACGGCCTGATCCACGCGATGCGCAGCCGGATCATCCGTTCCACCGCGTTCGACGGCGCCAGGGTGATCGGCGCGATCCTGTTCGAACGGACGATGGACGGCGAGGTCGACGGCGTGGCCGTTCCCGCCGCACTGATCGCCAAGGGAGTGGTGCCCTTCATCAAGATCGACAAGGGACTTGAGGACGAGGCCAACGGCGTCCAGCTGATGAAGCCGATGCCCGATCTCGATGCACTGCTCACGCGGTCGAAGGCGCTGGGTGTCTATGGTACCAAGGAACGCTCGGTGATCAATTCGGCCAACGCCGAAGGGATTGCCGCCGTAGTGGCCCAGCAATTCGCGGTCGGCAGGCTGGTGCTCGCCCACGGGATGATGCCGATCATCGAGCCCGAAGTGAACATCAAGAGCGCCACGCGCGCGGCCTGTGATACCCTGCTTCTGGCCGAAATCCTCAAGCAGCTGGACGCGCTGCCCGATGGCCAGAAGGTGATGCTCAAGCTATCGCTGCCGGTTGTGGCGGGCACCTTCGATCCGCTGACCATCCATCCCAAAGTGCTGCGGGTCGTCGCACTGTCGGGCGGGTACAAGCGCCCCGAAGCCTGCGCCGAACTGGCTCGCAACAAGGGCATCATCGCCAGCTTCAGCCGCGCATTGCTGGAGGACCTGCGCTTTCAGATGTCCGACGCCGAATTCGACGCCGCACTGGGCGAGGCGATCGACGCGATCTACGCCGGATCGACCGTCAAGACGGACTAAAGCCCGCCCGCGAACTGGAAGCCAAAGCGGTATTCGTCGGGATAGGTGTGATCGCCGGCCTTCTTCTCCGGCAGCACTTCGACCAGTGTCAGGGTGCCGTCGGCCACCTGCTGCGGCTCGCCCAGGGTCAGGTCGCGCAGTTCATTGCGCTGACCCAGGTCGATCCGCACCGTCACACGGACCCGGCCCGCCCACACGCATTGTGCGCCTTTGGGGCAGCGGCTGTCCTCGATCAGTTTGAGCGGGGTGACCCTGGGGCCATCGACGGTTGCGGTCTGATCGATCCGGATGCGGGTGATCCCGTCGCTGTGGGTCTTGTAGGTGACGCAGCCGCCAAGGAGGAGCGGCAGGGCGAGGGCGGTGAGAAGGCGCTTCATGGCCCGTGCACTAGCAGGCTTTGCCTGAACCCGGAATGGCTCTAGAGCGCGTGCCATGTTCGATTGCCAGCTCTACCTCATTTCGCCGCTCGACGTTTCGGGCACCTTCCCCGACCGCCTTGAGCGCGCGCTCGACGCCGGGCCGGTGGCCGCGTTCCAGTTGCGGCTGAAGGATGTGGATGCGCATGAGGCTGCGCGGCTCGCCGAGCCGCTCCAGCGGATCTGCGCGACGCGCGAAGTGGCCTTCATCGTCAACGATTCGATCAGTCTGGCCAAGCGGCTTGGTGCCGACGGGGTTCATCTGGGCCAGGGCGACGGCGCAGTGGCCGATGCCCGCGCCGAACTGGGCCGCGACGCGCAGATCGGCGTGACCTGTCACGCCAGCCGGCATCTGGCGATGGACGCGGGCGAGGCCGGGGCGGACTATGTCGCCTTCGGGGCTTTCTTTCCCAGCCCGACCAAGGCAACCGAGCACCGCGCCGATCTCGAAACGCTGACCTGGTGGCAGGACATCTTCGAGATTCCCTGTGTCGCGATTGGCGGGATCACGCCGGACAACGGCCGACCGCTGGTGGAGGCCGGCGCAGACTTCCTGGCGGTCAGCCACGCCGTGTGGGGTGGCGACGAGGCGGCAGCGGTCAGGGCCTTTGCGAAGATTCTGGGTGGGGATTGATCCCGCAACGCTGTTGACGGATGCCCGTTCGTGGGGTTGGTTGGCGCGACGGCGCAGTCGCGCGCAAAGAGCAGGTGTTGGACATGGCTGAGAACGAACCCGCCCCGCAAGTTGACGTAACCAAGGCCTGGGCGGCGACCCAGGATCAAAAGGGCCAGGCCAAAAAGCTGCGCATCTATGCCGCGCTGTGCTGGCTGGTGGCGATCGGTACCGAGGTTGCCGGCATCGTCATGCTCAAGCAGGGCAAGTTCCAGTCTGGCAACATGGCCTTGCTGATCGGCCTGCTGGTCGTGATCGCGGCCTTTGCGATCGGAGGCAGCCTGCTGTGGAAGGCCGCCAACAAGCACGATCCGGCCAGCCGCGCCGATGGCTTCCGTTTCTTTGTCCAGAACCAGCTGGGCGCGATCATCACCCTGATCGCCTTCCTGCCGCTGCTTGTCCTGATCTTCATGGACAAGGACATGGATCCCAAGAACAAGAAGATCGCCGGCGGCGTGGGCGTGGCCCTGGCGCTGCTGGCCACGGTGATCGGGATCGATTTCAAACCGCCTTCGGTTGAACAGCATACCGAGGACATGAACCAGTGCGCCGCCCAGATCAAATCGGGCCAGCCGACCACCGCATGTTCGCCAGAAGTTGCGCAGCAGGCTCAGGACATCGCCCGCGATTCGAAGGCCGTAGCCGACGCAACCAAAACTGCCGCCAACCCCAACGGGATCGACAAGGTGTACTGGATCGCGTCGGAAAAGGCCGGAGAGAAGGCTGATACCGAACACGTATTCCATCTTTGCGACAACGTTTCGACACTGCGCGGCAAGGAGGTCCAGAGCGGATCGGTGACCGCAGCCTACAAGGAAAACGCCACCCGTATCACCAAGCAGCTTGCGATGGAGCAGAAGCAGTGCGGGTTCGGTGCTGGCGGCGGCGTGGCGGGTGCGGCGGCCAAGGCTGTCAAGGCGGCGGTCGCCGCCCCGGCTGCTGACGCCACTGGCGCGCAATAGCGATCGATCCACAAACGGGTGTCGCGGGGCCGTCTGCGCAAGCCGATTCCTGCAGTTATCTTGTCCAAGACCTGCACGGTGCGGGCGGTGAAGCGCCGCTGGAAACGGCATGACCTTCATACCATTTCCTGTGCGCCAAAAACCTGCCACAACCGTGCCAGCGATGCCATGCGGGGACGAGAGACATTCCCTGCATTGACCCTGTCCAGTGTGTCCACCCGTTAAACGGCGGGCCATGTTAGATGAATGAGAACCGGGCCATGACCACACCGACCCACCCCTCCGAACTCACCCTGCGCGGCATTGCGCTGGGGGCCGTGCTGACCGTGCTGTTCACGGCGGCCAATGTCTATCTGGGGCTCAAGATCGGGCTGACCTTTGCCACCTCGATCCCGGCGGCGGTGATCTCGATGGCGGTGCTCAAGGCGTTTTCGGGATCGACCATTCAGGAAAACAACATCGTCCAGACCATTGCTTCGGCGGCGGGGACGCTGTCAGCCATCATCTTCGTTCTGCCGGGCCTGATCATGATCGGCTGGTGGACCGGCTTTCCCTATTGGCAGTCGGTGGCGGTGATCGCGGTCGGCGGGATTCTGGGGGTGATGTATTCGGTGCCGCTGCGCCGTGCGCTGGTTACCGGATCGGACCTGCCCTATCCTGAAGGCGTGGCGGCGGCCGAAGTGCTCAAGGTCGGCGCCGGGGTTGGCGGAGCCGAAGAAAACAAGCGCGGGCTCGCCGCGATCGTGCTCGGTTCGCTGCTGTCGGCCGGGTACACCCTGCTCGCCAAGATGAAACTGGTGGCCGAAGAAGCCGCCACCGTGGTCAAGATCGGCAGCGGGGCGACCAGCTTTTCGACCAGCTTCTCGCTGGCATTGATCGGGGTCGGCCATCTGGTCGGGCTCGCCGTCGGCGTCGCCATGCTGATCGGGCTGGCGATCGGCTGGATCGTGCTGCTGCCCCAGTTTACTGCGGGCGGGCCGCCAGCCGGGACCGAGCTGGCCGATTTTGTCAGCACCACCTTCCGCCAGAAGGTGCGCTTTGTGGGTGCGGGGACCATCGGCGTCGCCGCGATCTGGACCTTGCTCAAGATGCTTGGTCCGATTGCCCGCGGGATAGCCGGGGCACTGGCCGCCGCGCGCCAGCGCAAGGCCGGGCAGGGTGCCTCGCTCGACATTACCGAGCAAGACCTGCCGATCGGCGTGGTCGGCGGCACGATCCTGCTGTCGATGCTGCCGATCGGGGTGCTGCTGGCCGGTTTTGCGCAGGGCGGGCCGATCATGCCGATGCTGGGAACAACTCTGGCGGTGTCGATCCTCTATGTGCTGGTTGCGGGGATCGTGATCGCCTCGGTCTGCGGCTACATGGCCGGGCTGATCGGGGCCTCGAACAGCCCGATTTCCGGCGTGGGCATCCTTTCCAGCCTGGGCATTTCGCTGCTGCTGGTGGCGATCTTCGGGCAGGGCGGGGATGAAGCGACGACCAAGGCGCTGGTCGCCTTCGCGCTGTTCGTCACCGCCATCGTCTTTGGCGTGGCGACGATTTCCAACGACAATCTGCAAGACCTCAAGACCGGGCAGCTGGTGGGCGCAACCCCCTGGCGGCAGCAGGTGGCGCTGGTGCTGGGCGTGCTGTTCGGGGCGCTGGTGATCCCGCCGATCCTCGATCTGCTCAATGCCACCTTCGGCTTCCAGGGCGCTCCGGGCGCGGGCAAGGATGCGCTGGCGGCTCCGCAGGCGGCGCTGATCACCGCGATCGCCCAGGGCGTGCTGGGCGGCAATCTCGACTGGAGCCTGATCGGCACCGGCGCGGCAATCGGCGCCGGGGTGATCGCAATCGACGAACTGCTGCGCCGCTCCGGCACGCGCAGCCTGCCGCCGCTGGCGGTGGGGATGGGCATCTATCTGCCGATGGCGCTGACCCTGCTGATCCCGGTGGGTGCGATCCTCGGCACGCTCTACAACCGCTGGGCCGAACGTCAGAGCGACCCCGCCTTTGCCGAGCGCATGGGCGTGCTCGCCGCGACCGGTTTGATCGTGGGCGAAAGCCTGTTCGGCGTGGCCTTTGCCGGAATTGCGGCAGCGACCGGCAGTCCTGAGGCACTGGCGGTGCTGGAAGAGAATCCGCTGGCCGCTCCGCTTGGGATCGCAGTGTTCGCGCTGGCGCTGGTGTGGCTCTACGGTTGGACCCGCAAGGCGGCATCCAAGGCGGTCTGACCCTAGCGGTTGTTGACCACCTGGCGCACGCAGCGCAGCGGGCCGTCGTTGCCGTCGGGCCCGATCAGCCGCAGGAACCGGTTCGAAATCCGGTGAAAGCGTTGGCCGCGTTTGGGGCCGCTGGTCAGCGCCAGGACATCGCCGGTCAGCAGATAGGCTCCGCGCCCGCCTGCGGCTTCATAGGAATTGGCGTTGAGGATGGTGAAGCCCGCATCGGGTTGGCGGATACCCGCCGGGCCGGTGGCGTCGCCGGGCAATTCGCAGACATAGGCGCCCGCGTCGAGCGAATCGATCGGTCCGCCGGGTACGGCCAGCACCGGCGCGGCGGCAAGCAGGAGTGCGAGGATGATCGGTCGCTTCATGGCAGTCCCCTTGGGCGGGCGCGCCTTAGCAGCAACTGAACGGACACGCCACCTTGCCGCGCGGCGCTTCGCGCGCTAAGGGCGCGGCCTTCCGGTTCGTCCGGCTCTTTCTCAATCTGAAGGCATCCCCATGGCGAAGATCAGCGGCGTGGACATTCGTCCCGGCAATATTCTGGAATATGAAAAGGGTATCTGGAAGGTCGCCAAGACCCAGCACACCCAGCCGGGCAAGGGCGGAGCCTTCATGCAGGTCGAGATGAAGAACCTGATCGACGGTCGCAAGACCAACGTCCGCTTCCGCAGCCAGGACACGGTCGAGAAGGTCCGGCTTGATACCAAGGACTTCCAGTTCCTCTACGTCGATGGCGACGATCTGGTATTCATGGATGTCGAAACCTATGAACAGATCACCCTGCCCAAGGATCTGCTGGGCGGCGCCGATGCCTTCCTGCAGGACGGGATGACAGTCCTGCTCGAAATGTATGACGAGCGCCCGATCTCGGTCCAGCTGCCCGAACAGGTCGAAGCCACGATTGTCGAGGCCGATGCCGTGGTGAAGGGGCAGACTGCTTCGTCCAGCTACAAGCCCGCGATCCTCGACAACGGGGTGCGGGTGATGGTGCCGCCGCACATTTCGAGCGGCACCCGGATCGTGGTCGACGTCTACGAGCGGACCTACGTCGGCAAGGCGGACTGATCCATCATGTCGGTTGTGTCGGGTATCATTCGTGTCATGGAAAAGGCCGCCCGCAAGGCCGGCCAGCGCCTGCGCCGCGATTTCGGCGAGGTCGAGCACCTTCAGGTTTCGCGCAAGGGACCGGCGGACTTCGTCTCCAAGGCCGATCAGCGCGCTGAACGCACGCTCTATGACGAACTGCTCGCCGCGCGGCCCGACTGGGGCTTTGTGCTCGAGGAAGGCGGGGTCATCGAAGGCGACCCGACCAAGCCGCGCTGGATCATCGATCCGCTCGACGGGACCAGCAACTTCCTCCACTCCATTCCCCACTTCGCGATCTCGATCGCGGCGCAGGAGCCCAAGCTGGACGGCAGCGGCTGGGGCGATGTGACTGCCGCGCTGGTATATCAGCCGATCACCGACGAAAGCTTCTGGGCCGAAAAGACCCGGGGCGCCTGGCTGCACGATCGGCGCCTGCGGGTCTCCGCGCGCCGCCACCTCGACGAGAGCCTGATTGCCACCGGCATCCCGTTCGCCGGGCGCGGCGACAGTGCCGAATGGAGCAAGATCTATGCGGCGTTGGCGCCGCAGGTCGCGGGTATCCGCCGGTTTGGATCGGCCGCGCTCGATCTCGCCTGGGTCGCGGCGGGGCGTTACGAAGGGTTCTGGGAAAGCGAGCTTTCGCCCTGGGATACCGCTGCGGGCTGCCTGCTGGTGCGCGAAGCCGGGGGTTTCGTCACCGACTGGCGCGGGATCTCGCAGCCGGTCTGCGATGCGCAGGTACTGGCGGGCAATGATGCCCTGCATTCGCGGCTTCACAAGCTGGTGGTCGGCGCGCTCAAGGGCTGAGCCCTTATGCTTAACCCGCGGGACAACCCTGCCTCTTAACCCGGCGTTAGCCCTGCACGGCAACTGTGCAGGCACTTCGGGCAAAGGGGGAATGGCAGATGATCGCATCGCTTATCGTCGAGGGGCTGGGTCTGGCGGCGCTTGCTGTCGCAGTACCGGTCTCGGAGCAGGCTTCTCCCGCAGAGCAGGCGCCGTTCGTGCGGACCCGGTTCGACCTTGCGGAAATGCCCCGGCCCGCCGCTAGCGCCGCGACGCTGCTGCGGGCACGCGACGAACGGCTGGGGGCCGTGGTGGTGGAGGAAACCCCCGCCGACGAAACCTGGACGCCGCCCGCCAAAAGCTGGGGCCGGTCGAACGACGGCCCGGTGATTGAGCTCGGCGCATTGGGTTCGCGCCACGAATGGCAGCCGGATGTGGCCCATCTCTCGCTGCAATGGCAATTCTGATCGAGTGCTTGAACCCTGGGGCCGGCCCGGCTAAGCGCGCCGGTGCGAGTGCCCCTGTGGCGGAATGGTAGACGCGAACGACTCAAAATCGTTTGTCGCAAGACGTGCCCGTTCGAGTCGGGCCAGGGGCACCACCCGCATTATCACTTTTGCGAACTATTCGCAGAAGATTGATCGCTTTTCCCGATCATCTCGCGCGGAAAATCCGCGTTCCCTTGAGCGTCGCGCGGGCGCATTCAAGGATGGTCTGATTCCATTCTATCTGGAGAGCGATCATGGGACTCAAGGGTTCGAAAACCGAAGAAAACCTCAAGGCCGCCTTTGCCGGCGAAAGCCAGGCCAACCGCCGCTATCTCTACTTCGCCCAGAAGGCTGACATCGAAGGGCACAACGACGTGGCCTCGGTGTTCCGTTCGACCGCCGAAGGCGAAACCGGCCATGCCCACGGCCATCTCGAATACCTCGAGGAATGCGGCGATCCCGCCACCGGTGAGCCGATCGGCGACACCGTGCTTAACCTCAAGGCCTCGATCGCCGGCGAAACCCACGAATATACCGACATGTACCCGGGTATGGCCAAGACCGCCCGCGATGAAGGTTTCGACGAAATCGCCGATTGGTTTGAAACCCTGGCCAAGGCGGAAAAGAGCCACGCCGGCAAGTTCCAGAAGACCCTCGACGGTCTGCTGGCCGACGCGTAACCCCCCGCACCCTCGCCATTCGGGGCGAGGGCGCACCGCGAAGCAGTCCGGGGACGGCGACCTCTCCGGACTGCTTCGCACCCCATTTGCACAGCATCAACCCAGAGGACAGCGATGGAAGGCAGTCTCGGCGCGCCGACGCGCCATGTGATCCCGTGGCAGGATGAAAGCTGGTACGACGCGGCCGCGCTCGAGACAGAGCTGCGCCGGGTCTACGATATCTGCCACGGCTGCCGCCGCTGCTTCAACCTGTGCGACAGTTTCCCGATCCTGTTCGATGCGATCGACGAAAGTCCCAACGAGGCGGTCGATGACCTGAGCGCGGGCCAGCTCAAGGCGGTCGTCGATGCCTGCACCCTGTGCGACATGTGCTTTATGACGAAGTGCCCCTATGTGCCTCCGCACAGCTTCGATCTGGATTTTCCCCACCTGATGCTGCGGTCCCGGGCAGTCGAAAACCGCAAGGGGCAAACGCCGTTCATCGATACCCAGCTGGCCGAAATGGACCGCAACGGCCGGCTTGGCTCGGTGGCGGCGGGGCTGGCCAACTGGGCGACCCGGGAAGGCAACAGCCTGACCCGTCCGGCGATCGAGGCGGTGGCCGGGATCGATCGCCGGGCACACTTGCCGCCGTTCCTTGAGACTCCGCTGGTCAACCGGGCCGCAGGTATGGTGCAGCCACCCAATCCCGATGGGCCGGCGTTCGGCAGGCGTGCGGTGGTCTATGCCGGCTGCCATGACAATTTCAACGATGACACTCCCGGTCTCGCTCTGATCAAGGTGCTGGCCCACAATGGGGTGCAAGTCCGGATCGAGCATCCTGATTGCTGCGGTATGCCCAAGTTCGAAAACGGCGACTTGCCCGGCGTTGCCAGCGCTGCCGAGCGGATTTCCGCCTTCTTCGCGCCGTTGGTGGAAGCGGGTTGGGACGTGGTGCCGCTAACCACGAGCTGCGCGCTGATGCTAAAATTCGAATGGCCCCTGATCGCGCCGGACAACGCTGCGGTCAAACGGTTGAGCGAACATACCTTTGACGTGTCGGAATATGTCGTCGCGCTGTCCAAGCAGACTGGTCTGGTGCCGATCGCACCAATGACCAAATCGATCGCGGTCCACTTTGCCTGCCACGCCCGTGCCCAGAACATGGGGCCCAAGGCGATGGAAATGCTGCGGCTGATTCCCGAAGCCAAGCCGGCCTTGACCGAGCGCTGCTCGGGACACGGCGGCAAGTGGGGGATATTCAAGCAGAATTTCGACCGAGCGGTAAAGGTTGGCCGCCCCGCCGCGCGCAACCTGACCAAGGATCAGCCCGATCTGATCGTTTCGGAATGCCCGCTCGCCGGACCGCACCTCAAACAGGTTATCGCCAGCTCGGGCGGTGAAGCCCCGGCGCGGATCGGTCACCCGATCGAGGTGCTGGCCAAGGCCTATGGGTTGTAATCGCTATGCCCCGTGACAGCCGCTCTATCACCCGCGCCGATATCCTGCCGCTCGATCAGTACGAACTGATCCGCGCCGACAAGAAGCAGGAAGCCCTGGATCGCAAGCGGTACACTCGCCTGTCGGTAGGGCCCGCTGCCACGGCGCTGTTCGAGACGTGGGACTCGATGTGGCTCCAGGTCCACGAAATGCTGCGGATCGAAAAGGGCGGGGACGCGCAAATCGCCGATGAGCTGGCGGCCTACGATCCAATGGTGCCCAAGGGAAGCGAGCTGACCTGCACCTTGCTGTTCGAAGTGGCCGATGCGGAGCGGCGCGATGCCTTCCTGCGGACAATTGGCGGGATAGAAAATCACGTCGCGATCGGGGTGGGGGAGCACCTGATCCGCGCCCGCCCCGAAGCCGATATCGCCCGCACCCGCGAAAGCGACAACAAGGCCAGCGCCGTCCATTTCTTCCATTTCGACTTCCCGCCAGAGGCAGTTGCCGCTTGGAAATCGGGGATTGGCCCCGCGATGTTCGCTATCGATCACCCGAACTACGGCCATGCCGCACTCATCGGCGCCGAGGCGCGGGCCTGCCTGGCACGCGACTGTCTCTGACTGGGGTCCTGTCCTTAGTCCTGCACGTCGCTGGGTTGCCTGCCTGAGCGCAGCGCGGCGCTTGCTTTCAGCGTAGCGGTTTCCTCGGCGCCGGATCGCGGGCGCCGGGGCTTCGCCGACTTGACGCTCTTGGGCAGCTGGGCTGGCGGAGGCCCAGCCAATCCGGCGTTGTCGCGCAGAAATCCCGGTCGCCGGTCAGCTGCGCGCGAATCCGACGGGACCGCAGGGGCAGGATTGGAGACTGCCGGCCCGGAATCGTTCAGCTTTTCAAATCCGACGCCGGTCTGCGCGCGGCTCTCGGCCTTCAACGCGGTCCCGATCTTGTGCGCGCCGAGCTTTTCGGCCTCGAACCGGGCAAGCCGGTTCTTCGCCTCGCGGGCCTGAAACGCCGCCTCGATTTCGGCCTGCTCGCCGGTGACGAACATCGCCAGCACTCCGGTCAGGATGGCAGTGATCAGCGCGATCTGCTTGATCGCCTGTGGTGAAAGCGGAGTGGTGGGGGCACGGCGGCGCATGGCGCGGGTGATAGCCTGCGAAGGTTAATTGCCCGGCTGCGACCTATGGTTAGCGAAGTCTTGCCGTGCCTGCAGCGCGGCGCGGTTTTCCGTTAACCATGGGCTGTAAAATTTACCGACATTTCACCTCTCGCCGCTAGGCCCGGCATAGCGACAGCAAGGAAGGCCTTCGGGGGATCATGATCCGCCTGTTCAAACACTACGTACCGCATGCTGTGCTCCTGCTGGGGCTGTTCGATCTCGCCTTGCTGTTTTTCGCGGGTGAATTCGCCTGGCGGCTGCGCGCGGCGCAGATCGGTATGGATCTGGGGTCGCTGACCGACCGGGTCTGGCCGATGCTGGGCTTTGCGGTGACGGTCCAGGTCGCGATGATCGCGGTGGGGGTTTACGGCGCCGAGGCCCTGCGCTCGATGCGCTATGCCGGCGCCCGCCTGATGGTGGCGGTGGCGCTGGGCATCATCGCCTTGACCTTCCTGAACTTCCTGTTCGGCAGCCAGACCTTCTGGCGCTCGACCCTGGCCTATTCGATGATCCTCGCGATCGCGCTGCTGATGCTCAACCGGCTGGTTGTCGGCGGGATTCTGGGCGCTTCGGCCTTTCGCCGCCGGGTGCTGGTGTTGGGAGCCGGCAATCGCGCCAATCGATTGCGCGAACTCTCGGTACGGGCCGAAAGCGGGTTCGTGATCGTGGGCTATGTCGCAATGACCGATGCCAAGCCAGTGATAGCCCAAGCGATCAACCGCGGTGCAATCGACAACTTGACCCTCCACGTCGAAAATCTTGGGGTCACCGAGGTGGTGCTTGCTCTCGAAGAGCGGCGTAACGCCTTGCCGCTGAGCGATCTGCTGAGGATCAAGACGACCGGGGTCCACGTCAACGACTTCTCCAGCTTTCTGGAGCGCGAGACCGGGCGGGTCGATCTCGACACAGTCAATCCCAGCTGGCTGATCTTTTCCGACGGATTCTCGTCGGGGCGGGCCATTTCCGGTGCGGCCAAGCGGGTGTTCGACATCGTCGCCAGTTCGTTGCTGCTGGCGTTGAGCGCGCCGGTGATCCTGCTGTTTGCGGTGCTGGTGACGGTCGACAGCAAGGGCCCGGCCTTTTTCCGCCAGCGCCGGGTCGGCCTTTACGGCGAGGGCTTCGATGTCATCAAGCTTCGCTCGATGCGCACCGATGCCGAGGTCGACGGGGCACAGTGGGCGCAGAAGGACGATCCCCGCGTTACCCGGCTCGGCCGCTTTCTGCGCAAGACCCGGATCGATGAACTGCCGCAGACCTGGTCGGTGCTCAAGGGCGAAAT
Organism: Novosphingobium sp.; assembly: GCA_013141325.1. GTDB lineage: Bacteria > Pseudomonadota > Alphaproteobacteria > Sphingomonadales > Sphingomonadaceae > Novosphingobium. Next base: position 5,324 of record JABFRE010000091.1, on the reverse strand, counting down.
GAGCTTTGTCGGCCCGCGCCCGGAGCGTCCTGAATTCGTCTCCGAACTTGAACAGCAGCTGCCCTATTATGCCGAGCGCCACATGGTGAAACCGGGGATCACCGGCTGGGCCCAGATCAACTACCCTTACGGCGCCTCGACCGAGGATTCGCGGCACAAGCTCGAATACGATCTCTACTACGCCAAGAATTACACCCCGTTCCTCGATCTGCTGATCCTTCTGCAGACCCTGCGCGTGGTGCTGTGGCACGAAGGAGCGCGCTGAGATGGGCGGCGTGCTGAGCCTGTGGTCGGCGATATCGGTGCTGGCATGGGAATCCGGGGCGCTGGGCTGCGCGCTGGCGGCAGTCTGGCTGGTAATGCGGCGCGGTCGCTATGGCAGCGCCCACACCGCGCTGATAGCCGCGCTGGCAGCCAGTACCGGCTGGGCGGTGAGCGCTGCGCTTGCCGGTCCGATCGCGGTGCCGACCGGCCTGTTCGAATCCGCCCGCAATTTGAGCTGGGTCTTCGCACTCTACCGCCTGTTCATGGTCGATGGCCGCCACGCGTCGATGCGCCCGGTGCGTCCGATGCTGATCGCGGTGGCCTTCGTCGAGCTGCTGCACGGCGCGGCGCTGGCCCTGCTGACCGGTTATTCCGAGATCGGCGCCGATGCTGCAGTGAGCTTCCACAGTTTTGTCATGCTACGCCTGCTGGTCGCAATCGGCGGGCTGGTGCTGGTCCACAACCTCTATGGAGCGGCGGCGCCGCAGACGCGGCTGGTGCTGCGCTGGCCGGCGCTGGCGCTGGCGGCTCTCTGGGGATTTGACCTCAACTACTACCTGATTGCCGCACTGTCGGGAGACAGCCCGTCGGTGCTCGCCGGACTGCGCGGCATCGTCGCTTTGGCTGCGGCCGGGCTGGTCGCATTCGGTGCGCGGCGCGGCAGCGAGCAGCTGCGTTTTCGTCCCTCGCACGCGGTGGCTTTCCAGTCGCTGTCGTTGCTGCTTATCGGTGGCTACCTGGTCGGCATGGTTGCCATTGCCCAATGGATCGCCTTTGCCGGGGGCGATCTTGCCGCGCAGTTGCAGGCCGGATTTGTTGCGCTTGCCGGGCTTGCGGCGCTGGCGTTCCTCCCGTCGCGGCGGATGCGCGGGTGGCTGCGGGTGACGCTGGCCAAGCATCTGTTCAAGCACCGGTTCGACTACCGCGCCGAATGGCTGCGCTTTACCCGGACGATAGGCCAGGCCGGATCCGAGGCGCTTCCGCTGGAAGAGCGCGCGATCCGCGCCTTGGCCGACATCACCGAAAGCCCGGCGGGGCTGCTGCTGGTGCCGGGCGAGGACAGCGGGCTCGAGCTGGCCGCGTGCTGGCAGTGGCCGACTGCGGACGTTCCCACCGATGCCGTTCCTGCAGCAATCGTTCGCGCCTTTGAGCGTACCGGTTTTGTCGCCGACCTTGATGCCCTGCGCAGCGACCCTGCGAAGACCGCGGAGGCACCCGGGATCCCCGGCTGGCTGCTGTCCGATCCGCGGGCCTGGGCGATCGTGCCGCTGCTGCATTTCGACCGGTTGGTCGGCATGGTAGTGCTGGCGCGGCCGGCTTATGCGCGGCGGCTCGATTGGGAGGACTTCGATCTGCTGCGGGTAGCCGGGCGGCAGCTGGCCTCGTACCTGGCCGAAAACACCGGGCAGCAAGCGCTGGCCGAGGCGGCCCGGTTTGACGACTTCCACCGCCGGATTGCCTTCGTGATGCACGACATCAAGAACCTCGCCAGCCAGCTCAGCCTCCTTGCCCGCAATGCCGAGCTGCACTCCGAGAACCCGGAATTCCGGGCTGACATGCTGGTAACCCTGCGCAATTCGGCGGACAAGCTCAACACGCTGCTCAACCGCCTGTCGCGCTATGGTCCGACTGCGGTCGACCGCCTGGCTCCGGTCCGCGCCGACGAGGTCGCCCGCGCGGTGGTGGAGCAGTTCCGCGATCGCCACCCGGTCAGTCTGGTCGAGGCCGAGCGCTGCGAAGTTCTGGCGGACCGCGAATCGCTGGAGCAGGTGCTGCTTCACCTGATCCAGAACGCGATCGACGCCAGCACGCCGCAAAGTCCGGTGTTCGTGCGCGTCGATACCGACGGCCTCGCCGGGGTGATCGAGGTGACCGACGGCGGCACGGGAATGAGCGCCGAATTCATCCGCAGCCGCCTGTTCCGGCCGTTCGTTTCGACCAAGTCGGGCGGGTTCGGGATCGGCGCCTACGAAGCGCGCGAACTGGTCCGGGCGATGCGCGGGCGGCTCGATGTCGAAAGCCGCGAAGACACCGGTTCGCGCTTCACCATCCGCCTGCCCCTGGCAGAGGCGGCGCAATTGATACGGACGTTTGAAAATTCTGACACAAAGGTCGCCTGAATGTCGCAAACCAAACCCAAACTGCTGATCGTCGAGGACGACGCCGGGCTGCAGGCCCAGCTCAAATGGGCCTATCCCGATTTCGACGTGGTGATTGCCGGGGACCGGGTAAGCGCGCTAGCTGCGCTGCGCGCTGAGGAGCCGGCGGTGGTCACGCTCGATCTGGGGCTTCCGCCCGATCCCGACGGGACCAGCGAAGGTTTTGCTGTGCTCAACGCAATTATGGCGCTGAAGCCCGATACCAAGGTCATCGTCGCCTCGGGCCACGGCGCGCGCGAAAGCGCGTTGCAGGCAATCGCGGGCGGCGCCTATGACTTCTACCAGAAGCCGGTCGATATCGAGGCGCTGGGCCTGATCGTGCGCCGGGCCTTCGAACTGCATCGGATCGAAGCCGAAAATCGCACACTGGCCGCACGCAGCGGTGACGAGAACCGCGTGCTCGGCCGGATGATCACCAGCGCGCCCGAAATGGTCCGGGTGGCCCGCACGATTGAGCGGGTTGCCAACACCAATGTTTCGGTGATGCTGCTGGGGGCAAGCGGTACCGGCAAGGAACTGCTGGCGCGCGGCCTCCACGAAGCAAGCGACCGGCGCGACGGCGCTTTCGTGGCGATCAACTGCGCGGCGATCCCGGAAAACCTTCTCGAAAGCGAGCTGTTCGGGCACGAGAAGGGTGCCTTCACCGGCGCGGTCAAGACCACCGAGGGCAAGATCGAGATGGCCCACGGCGGCACGCTGTTCCTCGACGAAGTCGGCGACATTCCGTTGCCGCTCCAGGTCAAGCTGCTGCGCTTTCTGCAGGAACGGGTGATCGAGCGGATCGGTTCGCGCAAATCGATCGCGGTCGATACCCGGATTGTCTGCGCCACGCACCAGGATCTGGAGGCGATGATCGCCGACGGACGCTTCCGCGAGGATCTGTTCTACCGGCTGGCCGAAATCGTCATAAAGATCCCCAGTCTGGCTGAACGGCCGGGCGATGCCGCCTTGCTCGCCAAGGCGTTTCTTGGCCGCTTTGCGCGCGAGATGAACCCGCAGGTCAAGGGCTTCTCCGCCGATGCCCTGGCCGCGATCGACGCCTGGCAGTGGCCGGGCAACGTCCGCGAGCTTGAAAACCGGGTGAAACGCGCGGTGATCATGGCCGATGCCAAGCTGGTTCACGCCGCCGATCTCGATCTGGGCGATACCGGGGAGGACGATGCTCAGGTGCTCAACCTCAAGACCGCGCGCGAAGCCGCCGACCGCCGCGTGATCCGCCACGCGCTGGCCCGCAGCGAGGGCAACATCTCGAACACCGCCAAGCTGTTGGGGATCAGTCGGCCGACGCTCTACGACCTGCTCAAGCAGTACGACATGCAGGCCTGAATCGGTGCGGTTGAGCGGCATTCTGGCGGCGGGTGCGCTTGTGCTGGCGCTCTGCTCGGCTTCCGGACTGGCCGGGGCGGGGCAGGATTCCGTTGCCTCCGCACGGGCCGCGCTGGGGCGCGGCGATGGCATTGCCGCCCAGGCGGAGCTCGAAAAGGCGCTGGGCGCCGGAGCGGCGCGCAGCGATGTTGCCGCGCTGATGGGTGAGGCATTCATCGTCCAGGCCGACTACGACCGGGCGCGCGACTGGCTCGGCCCCGGTAAGTTCGCCCAGGCAGACCAGCAGCAAGGCTGGCTCATGCTCGGTCGGCTCGAACGTCTGACCGGCAACCTTGCCGCAGCCGGTGCTGCCTATGACCGGGCCCTGACGCTTTCCCCGAACGATCCGGAGGTCTGGGTGGATATCGGGCGGCTGCGCTATGTCGGGGGCGAACAGCTTCAGGCGATTGACGCGGCCGACCGCGCGTTGAGTGCAGGGCCGGGCAATCCGCAGGCGCTGGAATTCCGCGCCGAACTGCTGCGCGATTCTGCCGGATGGCAGGCTGCGCTTCCGCTCTATGAGCGCGCAGTCGCGCTGGCACCGAACGACGTCGGGCTGCTGGGCGGCTATGCGGCGACCCTGGGTGAAGCGGGACAAGCCCGGGCCATGCTGGCGGTCACGCGCACGATGATCAATCTGGCCCCCAAGGATCCGCAGGCCTGGTACCTGCAAGCCGTGCTGGCGGCGCGGGCCGGCAAGGTCGATCTCGCGCGAAGCCTGCTGGCACGGGCCGGATCGCAACTCGAAGACGTGCCTGCGGCGATGCTGCTGCAGGGTACGCTTGAGCTTGAATCCGGCAACGCCAACGTTGCGGCTGCGGTGTTTGAGCGCTTGGCGCTGGCGCAGCCCGCCAATCCGCGGTTGCAGCTGCTGCTGGCGAGGGCCCTCTACGAGAGCGGGGACAGCGACGGGCTGAAGGCGCGGTTCGGCCCGCTGGCAGCGCGCGGCGATGCTTCGGTCTATCTGTTGACCCTGCTGGCCCGCGCCTATGAAGACCAGGGCGACCGGGCGGCAGCGGCACCTCTGCTTGATCGCGCAGCCCGGTTCCAGGGGGCGGCGGTTGTGCCGATTTCGGGTGGTGACGGGCAGGTCGGGGCGGCACGCGCCGCTCTGGGGGCCGGCAATGCCGCCGCCGCCGAAGCGGCCGCGTCCCAACTGATCCGGCAACGTCCGGGTCTGGCGCTTGGCTATGCGCTGGGCGGCGATACCGCTCTGGCCCAGGGCGCAAGCGGCCTTGCTCTGGAGCGCTATGGCCAGTCTGCGCGGGTGCGCTGGCCCGATCGCGTGCTGCTACGAATGGTCGAGGCGCTGGAGCGCAGCCGACGCGGGGGCGAGGCGGCACAGCTGGTCGGCGGCTACCTCGCCGCCTACCCAGGCAGCCGCCAGGCCGCGCGGCTGTCAGCAGGTTTCGCCGCGCTCGGGGGCGATTGGGCCCACGCCCGCAGCATGCTTGAAAGTTTGCGTCAGCGCGGCGGCAACCGTGATGCCCGCCTGCTGGCTGACCTCAGCCTGACCCAGCTGCGCACCGGCGACGC